>JAQBPI010000053.1 GCA_028287605.1 Chloroflexota bacterium | reverse complement strand
CGCGCAGACCGGCGGCATCGTCCCCAACCACCTCCGCGCCGACGACCCCCGGTCGCTGCCCGCCGAGGTGCCCTGGGAGCGCTGGCGGGAGCGCTCGATGCGCACGGTGCGGGCCGAGCGCATCGACATCGAGTGCGTGGTGCGCGGCTACCTCGCCGGCTCCGGATGGAAGGAGTACCGGAGCGAGGGCACCCTCGCCGGCGAGCCGCTCCCGCCCGGGCTCGGCGAGTCGGCGCGGCTGCCGCGGCCGCGCTTCACCCCCGCGGCCAAGAACGACGAGGGGCACGACGAGAACATCTCCCGCGCCCAGCTCGCCGAGGCGGTCGGGCCGGAGCTGGCGGGGCGGCTCGAGTGGGTCTCCCTGGCGCTCTTCGACCACGCCACCGAGGTGTGCGCGCGGGCGGGGATGCTGCTCGCCGACACCAAGTTCGAGTTCGGCTTCGTCGACGGCGAGCTGACCCTGATCGACGAGCTCCTCACCCCCGACTCCTCGCGCTTCTGGGAGGCGGCGACCTGGCGCGAGGGGGAGCCCCAGCCCGCCTTCGACAAGCAGTTCGTGCGCGACCACCTCGAGACCCTGGACTGGGACAAGCGCCCCCCGGGTCCCGAGTTGCCCGACGAGGTGGTGCGGGTCACCCGCGAGAAGTACCTCGAGGCGGCGCGGCGGATCTGCGGGCTGGAGCTGTGAGCAGCTTCACCGCCGAGGTCGTGGTCACCCTCCGCCCGGTGATCAACGACCCCCAGGGGCTGAGCGTGCGCGCCGGGCTGCGCCGGCTCGGATTCGACGGCGTGACCTCCGCCCGGGTCGGCAAGTTCGTCGAGCTGGTGGTCGAGGCCGAGGACGAGGAGGCTGCCCGCTCCGCCGTCTCCGAGATGTGCGGGCGGCTGCTCTGCAACCCGGTGATCGAGGACTGGCGGATCGACTCGCTCCGCGTGCTCGACCGGGCGCTGACGCGCCCACCTGCGGGGGGCCTCCCCCCTGCCGCCCCCCTGGAGACCGCGCCCTGAGCATGCGATTCGGGATCGCCGTCTTCCCGGGGACCTGGTCGGAGCGCGACTGCGCCCACGCCGTCTCCCTCGACGGCCACGAGGCGGTGATGCTCTGGCACCGCGACGCCGACCTGCGCGGCGCCGACTGCGTCCTCCTCCCCGGCGGCTTCTCGTACGGCGACCACCTCCGCTGCGGCGCCATCGCCCGCTTCTCGCCGCTGATGGACGCGGTCGCCGAGTTCGCCGCCGGCGGCGGGCTGGTGTGGGGGATCTGCAACGGCTTCCAGATCCTCTGCGAGGCGCACCTGCTGCCCGGAGCGCTGCTGCGCAACGCCTCGCTCGAGTTCCGCTGCGAGCCCTCCTGGCTGCGGGTCGAGACCGAGGCGTCGCCCTTCACCGCCGGCTGCCGCCGCGGCGACGTGCTCCGGATCCCCGTGTCCCATGGCGAGGGCCGCTACGTCGCCGACCCCGAGACGCTGATCCGCCTCGAGGAGGAGGACCGGGTGGCGCTGCGCTACGTGCGCCCCGACGGCGGACCGGTGGGCGATGCGTCGCCCAACGGCTCGATGCGCGACATCGCGGGAATCCTCGACGCCGGGCGGACCGTGCTCGGCATGATGCCCCACCCCGAGCGCGCCTGCGAGGCGCTGATCGGCGGCGCCGACGGCATGGCGCTGATCCGCTCGGTGGCGGCGTCGCTGGCCCGCGAGGGGGCCTTTTCCCGGTGACCGGCGCCGGCGTCGAGGCGCCCCCCGCCGGCCTGCTCGCCGAGGTGGCGCTCACCGAGGCGGAGTACCGGCTCGCGGTCACCGCCCTGGGCCGCGTGCCCAACCCGCTCGAGCTGGGCATCATCGGCGCGCTGTGGAGCGAGCACTGCGGCTACAAGACCAGCCGCCCGCTGCTCTCCCGGCTGCCCACCACCGGCCCGAACGTGCTCCAGGGGCCGGGCGAGAACGCCGGTGCCGTCGACATCGGCGCGGGGCTCGCCTGCGTCTTCAAGATCGAGTCCCACAACCACCCGAGCGCGATCGAGCCCTACCAGGGCGCGGCCACCGGGGTCGGCGGCATCCTCCGCGACATCTTCACCATGGGCGCGCGACCGGTGGCGCTGCTCGACTCGCTGCGCTTCGGCCCCCTCGACGAGCCGCACCAGCGCCACCTCCTCGAGGGGGTTGTGGCCGGGATCGGCGGATACGGCAACTGCATGGGCGTGCCCACGGTGGGCGGCGAGCTCTACTTCGACGAGTCCTACCGGCACAACTGCCTGGTCAACGCGATGTGCGTCGGCGTCGTCGAGCACGGCCGGCTGGTGCGCGCCGCTGCGGCGGGGCCGGGCAACCCGGTGCTGCTGGTCGGCGCCGACACCGGCCGCGACGGCATCCACGGCGCGACCTTCGCCTCGGTCCAGCTCGACGAGAGCTCGGAGCAGCGCCGCCCCGCGGTGCAGGTGGGCAACCCGTTCCTCGAGAAGTGCCTGATGGAGGCGTGCCTGGAGCTGGTCGGCGACCCCCGGGTGGTCGCGGTGCAGGACCTCGGGGCCGCCGGCCTCACCAGCAGCGCCGCCGAGCTGGCCTGGCGGGGCGGCTGCGGCATCGACCTCGACGTCGCCCGGGTGGCCCGGCGGGAGCGGGGGATGACCCCGTACGAGGTGATGCTCAGCGAGTCGCAGGAGCGCATGCTCATCGTGGTCCACCGTGGCCAGGAGGAGGGGGTGCGCGCCGCCTTCGCCCGCTGGGACCTGCGCAGCGACGTGGTGGGCACGATCACGGACGACGCTCGCATGCGGGTGCGCGACGGCGGCGAGGTGGTCGCCGACCTCCCCCTGCGGATGATCGTCGACGAGGTGCCGCTGCGGCATCCCGAGGGACGCCGCCCCGGCGGCATCGACGCCCTGCTCGCCCGCGACCCCCTCCCCGGCGGCCCGCCCTGGCCGCACGCCGAGGCGCTGCTGCGGCTGCTCGCCAGCCCCAACCTGGGCAGCCGGCGGCCCATCTTCCGCCGCTACGACCATCAGGTCGGCGACGACACGGTGGTGGCGCCGGGGGGCGACGCCGCGGTGCTGCGGATCCGGGGCACCTCCCTGGGACTGGCCCTGACCACCGACGGCAACGCCCGCTA
>JAQBPI010000210.1 GCA_028287605.1 Chloroflexota bacterium | reverse complement strand
TCACGGTGGTCGCCGTGGTCTCGGGGTGCCCGCATCCCCCCAGCAGCAGCAGCACCGAGGCGCCGACCATCACTCGAATGGACGCGGCTCCCCTCATGCCCGCAATGGTACGGGCTTCGGGCCGCCTTTGCGGGCGGTTGTGACGCGATCGTGCTTTACAGCGTCCCGCCCCGGTGTTAGCGTCACTCGGGGCCGGGGTCCGGGTTGGGGGAAGGACACCGCCTCCGCAGCGCCGAGTCCGGAGACGCAGATGATCGACGAGGTGACCATCCCCCGGCTGGTCGTCGCGGGTGTCTGCGCGGGCACGGGCAAGACCACGGTCACCCTGGGGCTGGTCGCCGCGCTCGGCCGCCGGGGCCGCATCGTGCAGACCTACAAGGTCGGTCCCGGCTTCCTCGACTGCGCCTACCTGTCCCATGCCAGCCGCCGCCCCTGCCGGAACCTCGACGCCTGGATGCTCGGCGAGGAGGGGGTGCGCCGCTCGCTCGCCCACGGCGCCCTCGGCGCCGACTGCGCGGTCATCGAGGGCGCCAACGGCATCTACGACGGCCACGGCCGCGGCCCGGACGAGGAGCACGGCGCCTACCCCTTCCCGGGGAGCACCGCCGAGCTGGCCCGCATCGCCCGCTCCCCGGTGATCCTGGTGCTCGACGCCGCCGCCATGGGCGAGACCGCGGCGGCCATCGCCCTCGGCGTCCGCCAGCTCGACCCCCGGCTGCGGCTGATCGGGGTGGTGCTGAACAACGTCGCCTGCGACCACCACCGCCGCCTCATCGAGGACGCGATCTGGGGCTTCGCCACCCTCCCGGTGCTCGGCGCCCTGCCCGCCGACAAGGCGTGCGGCATCCCCGAGCTGCACATGGGGCTGCTGCCCGTGGCCCAGGCGCCGCGGATCGACGCCGCCATCGAGCAGGTGGCCGACGCGGTCGAGCGCCACTGCGACCTCGAGCTGATCGAGCGGCTGATGGCCGCCGCCGAGCCGCTCCCCGGGGTGGCCGCCGCCGTGCGTCCCACCGCCGAGGGGGAGCCGGTGCGCCTCGGCGTCGCCTACGACGACGCCTTCTGCTTCTACTACCCGGAGAACCTCGAGCTGCTCCAGGAGGCGGGCGCGGAGATCGTCCCCTTCTCGCCGCTCGAGGAGACCCTGCCCCGCGACCTCGACGGCCTCTACCTCGGCGGCGGCTTCTCCGACGTCTTCGCCGGCCGGCTGAGCGCCAACCACGCGCTGCTCGAGGCGCTCCGCCGCGTCCACGCGCAGGGGGTCCCGATCTACGCGGAGTGCGGCGGGCTGATGCTGCTCGGGCGCTCGCTGCGCACCGCCGACGGCACCGTCCACGAGATGGCCGGCCTGATCCCGGTCGAGGTGGCCACCCGGTCGGCGACCCCGCGGGCGGGGTACCGCACCCTCCGGCTGATGGAGGACTGCATGCTCGGCGCCGCCGGCGTCCGGCTGCGGGGCCACGAGTACCACCCCTGCTCGCTGGTGGGACCGGGCACCCTGGAGGGCACCCGTCCGCGCCCCGCCTGGTCGGTGCACGACTCCGACGGCGAGCCGCTGGGCTGCGAGGGATGGGTGGAGGGCGACCTGGTGGCCTCCTTCCTGAACCTCCACCTCGGTCAGGACCCGAGCATCGCCGACCGGCTGGTCGGGCGCATGCGCGAGACCGGCCGGCTCCGCCGCGCCGGGGGCGTGGTGCCCGCCTGACCGGTTCGGGAGCCTGGTTGATCTTGCCAACAGGTGTAGGCTCACGCTGATGGCCACTCTTCCGCAGACCGTCGGCGACCTGCGGCGCTCGGAGTACGGCGTCGCCTCCGTGAAGGCGGAGCTGCGCCGCAACCTGATCCGCAAGCTCGGCTCCGGCGAGCCGCTCTTCCCCGGCATCCGGGGCTACGACGACACCGTCCTCCCCCAGCTGGAGAACGCAATCCTCGCCGGCCAGGACATCGTCCTGCTCGGTGAGCGCGGCCAGGCCAAGTCCCGCCTGGTGCGCGCTCTGATCACGCTGCTCGACGAGCACATCCCCGCCATCGCCGGCTGCGAGATCAACGACGACCCGTACGCGCCGATCTGCCGGCGCTGCCGCGACCTGGTCGCCGACCACGGCGACGAGACCTCGATCACATGGATCGGGCGCGAGCGCCGCTACTCGGAGAAGCTCGCCACCCCCGACACCAGCATCGCCGACCTGATCGGCGAGGTCGACCCCATCCGCGTCGCCGAGGGCCGCTACCTCAGCGACGAGCTCACCATCCACTTCGGGCTGGTGCCGCGCACCAACCGCGGCATCTTCGCCATCAACGAGCTCCCCGACCTCGCCGAGCGCATCCAGGCGGGCCTGCTCAACGTCATCGAGGAGCGCGACGTCCAGATCCGCGGGTACCGCATCCGCCTGCCGCTCGACGTCTACGTGGTGGCCACCGCCAACCCCGAGGACTACACCAACCGCGGGCGGATCATCACCCCGCTCAAGGACCGCTTCGGGGCCCAGATCCGCACCCACTACCCGCGCACCATCGAGCACGAGATCGCCATCGTCGAGCAGGAGCACACCGTCTTCGAGGACTCGCCCGCGGAGGTGCGCGTGCCCGCCTACATGAAGGAGATCATCGCCGAGATCACCCACCTGGCGCGGCGCAGCCCCCAGGTGAACCAGCGCAGCGGCGTGTCGGTTCGGGTCAGCATCGCCAATTACGAGAACCTGTCGAGCAACGCGCTGCGGCGCGCCATCCGCCGGGGCGAGAAGGAGGCGGTGCCGAGGATCAGCGACCTGCCGTCGCTGGTGGCCTCGAGCTCCGGCAAGCTCGAGCTGGAGACCTGGGAGGAGGGCGACGACACCGCCGTCTTCGAGAAGATCATCCGCACCGCCACCAGCAACGTCTTCCGCCGCCACTTCACGGTGCAGGAGTTCGCCGACGTGGTCCAGCGCTTCGACCGCAGCGGCTTCACCGTCGAGGTCAGCGACGGCGCCGTCGCCGACACCTACCTGCCGGTGGTGCGCGAGCTCGGCGGTCTCGAGCGGGTGCTGACCAAGCTCGAGGAGCCCTCCACCCCCGCCTCGCAGGCGGCGGCCCTGGAGTTCGTGCTGGAGGGGCTGCACCTCAGCAAGCGGCTGAACAAGACGCCGGTGGACGGCAGCGCGATCTACGGTGGGTGAGGTGAGCAACCCCGACTTCCGGCCGCGACGCTTCACCTCCTGGGACGGCACCCAGGACCCGCTCGGCCCCGACGTCGAGGAGCTCTTCTCGCGGCTCAGCGAGGACGTCTTCCACGGCTGGGACTTCGAGTCGGCGCTGCGCCGGCTGCTCAGCCAGGGTTGGCGCGACCGCGGCGGCAAGCGGCTGCTCGGGCTCGAGGAGATGATGGAGCAGCTCCGCCGGCGCCGCCAGCAGCAGCTGGAGCGCTACAACCTCGACGGCATCTTCAAGGACATCAGGGAGAAGCTCGACGGGGTGCTGCGCACCGAGCGCCAGGGCATCGGCGAGCGCCTGGAGCAGGCGCCGGACGACAGCTCCCGCCGGGTGCTGGAGCGGGTGGCGCGCAAGCGGCGCGAGAGCCTCGACCGGCTGCCCGAGGAGCCCGCCGGCGCGATCCGCGAGCTGCAGCAGTACGAGTTCATGGACCCGCGCGCCGAGCAGGCCTTCCAGAAGCTGCTCGAGGAGCTGAAGCAGGGCATCGTCGACACCCACTTCAAGGAGATGTCGCAGCGGCTGCAGCAGATGTCCGGGCAGGACATGTCGGTGCTGCGGGAGATGATCCACGACCTCAACGCGCTGATGCGAGAGCGTCTCGAGGGCGTCCCGCCGGAGCAGCTGCAGAGCCACTACCAGGCCTTCCTGCGGAGGTGGGGGCGGATGTTCCCCGACGCGCCGGCGACCTTCGAGGAGTTCCTCGAGCAGCTGCAGAAGCAGCTCGCCCGCATGGACTCTCTCATGCAGTCGCTCTCTCCGGAGATGCGCCGCCAGCTCGGCGAGCTCATGGAGTCGGTGTTCGGCGACTCCCGGCTGCAGGCCGAGCTGTCGCAGCTCGCCGGGGCGCTGGAGCTGCTCTCACCCCGCCAGCGGCTGGGCAACCGCTACTCCTTCTTCGGCGGCGAGGAGGTGCCCCTGGACGAGGCGATGGACCTGATGGGACGGCTGCAGTCGATGGAGCGCCTCGAGCAGGCGCTGCGCGACGCCTACCGGGGTCACGACCTCGACCCGGAGAGCCGCGACCAGCTGCGCGAGCTGCTCGGCGACGACGCCGCCGCCAGCCACGACCAGCTCCAGCGGATGATCAAGAGGCTGGAGGAGAGCGGCCTGGTGCAGCGCGACGGGCGCAGCCTGCAGCTCACCGCACGGGGCATGCGGCGGATCGGCCAGAAGGCGCTCGGCGACCTCTTCAGCCGGCTCAAGCGCGACCGCTTCGGCAACCACGAGCTGCAGGCCGAGGGCCTGGGCGGCGAGCGCAGCGACGACAGCAAGCCCTACGAGTTCGGCGACACCTTCGCCCTCGACGTCGAGAAGACGGTGATGAACGCGCTCCGCCGCGAGGCCGCCCTCGTCCGCGGCGCCCCGCGCAGCGCCGGCGTACTGCGGCCGACGCCCCGGCTGTCCGCCGAGGACTTCGAGGTGCACCGCAGCGACGCCACCGCCCGCTCCTGCACCGTGCTGATGCTGGACATGAGCCGGAGCATGCCGCTGCGCGGCTACTTCTACGCCGCCAAGAAGGTGGCCCTGGCGCTCGACTCGCTGATCCGCACCCAGTTCCCGCGCGACACCCTGCACATCGTGGGGTTCAGCGACTACGCGCGGGTCATCCCCCCGGCGACGCTGCCGCAGCTCACCTACACCGAGTACGTGTACGGCACCAACATGCAGCACGGGCTGATGCTCGCCCGCCACCTGCTCGGCCGCCACCCCGGCGCCAACAAGCAGATCATCATCGTCAGCGACGGCGAGCCCACCGCGCACATGGAGGGCTCGCACGCCGTCTTCTTCTACCCGCCGCTGCCCGAGACCTTCCACAAGACCCTGGTCGAGGTGCAGCGCTGCACCCGCGACCACATCACCATCAACACCTTCATGCTCGAGTCGAACTACCACCTGGTGCAGTTCGTCAAGCAGATGACCCGCCTCAACCGCGGGCGCGCCTTCTTCATCAGCCCCGACCGGCTCGGCGACTACATCCTCATCGACTACGTCTCGCAGCGGGGCAGGGCCGCCTGACCTCGGGGGGCGGGAACCCGTCCCGGTGCGGCAGACTCCCGCCACGTGACCCCGGCAGACGACCTCGCGGACCGCGCCGCCTTCGCCGAGCGGCTGCGCGTGCAGCTCGCGGCGCGCCACCCCAACCTCCAGGTGGAGGCCGATCCCGCCCGCCTCGCGCTGCGGCTGCGCGGCCCCGGGGTGGACGTGACGCTGCCCCTCAGCCCCCTCCACCTCGAGTGCGTGCGCCAGCCCGGGCGCACCGCGGCGCTGGTCGCCGGCTTCGTCCGGGCCTCCGAGGCGCGGCTCACCCCGAGGGCCCCCGGCTCCGCCGGAAACGGCGCGGGCCCCGCCCTCGGCCGGCTGCTCTGGTGCGTGCGCGCCCGCGACCACCTCGCCGACTTCAGCCGCGCCGACGAGCTGCTCACCGTTCCCGTCGCCGCCGACCTGGTGGCCTTCGTCGCCGAGACCCTGCCCGGCTCCTACATGCGCGGCGTGCCCCGCGAGGAGTGGTCGGGGATGGGCGACGACGAGGTGCGCCGCGCCGCCGACGCCAACACCGCGGCGCGCTTCGCCTCGCTCCCGGGGCGCATCCGCGCCGCCGGACGGGTGGCGCGGGACGGCTGGCGGATGGGCTCCGACCCGCTCTTCCAGGGCAGCGTGCTGATGGTCCCCGAGGTGATGCGGGCGCTGGTGGAGAAGGCCGGCGGCGAGGTGCTCGTCGCCCATCCCGACCGCTCGCTGGTGCTCGCCATCCCCGCCGGCGCCGACCGCGAGGAGGGCTTCCGCCGCCGCGTCCTGCGGAGCTGGCGGGAGGCGATGCACCCGGTCTCCCGGGCGGTGCTGCTGGCCGACTGCACCCGCCTCGAGGAGAGCGGCACCGCGACGGCCCGCCCCCGTCTCGGCCTGATGGGCTGGCTGCGCAGCTAGCCCGGCCGCGCCGGCGGCCGGCCGCTACCGTCCGAGGGCGGTGAGCACCTGGAGCGCGTCGCTCACCATGGCCAGCGCGTTGGGATGGATGGGCGCCGCCGGCGAGTCCAGCACCAGCCACTCCACCCAGCGGGTCCCCGCCTCCCTGCACACGTCGTGACCGAAGCTCGGCGAATAGGTGTCGACGAAGGTCGCGCCGTTCCTCGCCGACTGCCCGGCGAGCATGGTGTTGAGCCCGCGCTCGATGGAGCGCACGTACGGGAGGTCGCCGGGCGCGATCGACACGTGCGGCCAGCAGCCGGGGCCGTCCTGGGGGACGATGTCGGGGTAGCCGACGACCAGCACCCGGGCGTGCGGGGCCCGGCGGTGGATGTCGGCGAGCACGAGTGCCACCTTCGCGGAGGTCGCCCGGATGCTCACCTCGTTCTGGTCGACCCCGCCGATGGTGTAGTGGTTCTTGCACGGGGAGCCGAGGGGGTCGGCGAGCCCGAGCGCGCCGCACGTGGAGACGATCCCCATCAGGTTGATGTCGTTGGCGCCGATGCCGAGCGTCACCAGGCGGGCGTCGGGGCCCACGGCGTCGAGCTGCGGAGCCCTCCCGGGGAGCTGGGCCAGCCACATTGCGTCCGTCGAGGCCCCGCCGCAGCTGACGTCGCGGAACGCCGGCGCCCGGCGGGCGAAGGCGACGAGTGCCGGATAGTCGTGGTCGGAGCGCTCGCAGGGGCCGGCGTCGGCGATCGGGTTCGGGACCAGGGGCCCCGAGGTGTACGAGTCTCCGAGGGCGACGTACGGGCCGTTGAGGTCTCCGGCGCCGCTGACCGGCGCGGTGTCGACGGTGATGGTCGCCAGCAGCACGGCGAGCAGGCACCAGATCACCCGGAGCGAGCGGCGCCGCCGCTGGGCCTGGACGCGCCATTGCACCGGCACGGGATCTCCACCTCTTCCGGCTCGCCGCCCCCGGCACCCCCCAGGCTGACAGCGAGTGCCCGCAATGGTGCATGCGGACGGCGCCGGCTGGCAACCCGCCGCACGATCTACGATGCGGCCGTGCCCGCGAGGACCGCGTTCCCCTTCGAGGCGCCCCGGCTGTGGGCACTCCCCGACCGGCTGGCCGTCCGTGCGGGGCGTGTCCCGATGCGCTGCCTGGTCTGCGGGCGGCCCAGCGTCGCGGAGATCCGTGGGGCCAACCTCCGGGAGAGCTGCCGGTGCATCCGCTGCGGGGCGAGCAATCGCCAGCGTCAGATCGCCGCGGTGATCCTGGCGGCGGCCGGGCCGCCGAGGCCACGCTCGCTGGTGCAGTTCGCCGCCGCGACGCCGGCGTCGATCTACAACACCGAGGCGGGGGGCGCCCTGCACGGGGCCCTGAGCACCGCGTCCCGCTACCGCTGCAGCGAGTACGTCTCTCCCGACACCCGTGGGGGAGCGATCGTGGACGGTGTCGAGCACCAGGACCTCTGCTCCCTGTCCTTCCCCGGCGGCGCCGTCGACCTGGTGGTCTCGGGCGACGTCCTCGAGCACGTGCCCGACCCGTACACCGCCCACCGCGAGATCCGTCGGGTGCTTCGCGACGGGGGGCGTCACGTGTTCACCGTGCCGTTCGACCATCGCGAGTGCCTCGACCAGACCCGTGCCCGGAGGCGCGCGGACGGTACCGTCGAGCACCTCCTCGAACCGCAGTACCACGAGGACCCGGTGCACCCTCAGGGCGCCCTCGTCTACACCATCTTCGGACTGGAGATGCTCGTCCACCTCCGCCGCATCGGCTACCTGGTGCGGGTGCACCACCTCCACCAGCCGGCGCACGGCATCTTCGGCGACAACGCCCTGGTGTTCGAGGCGGTGCGGGTCAGCCGGGACGCCGAGGGCTCGGGGGCGCGGGAGGGCTCAGGGGAGCCGGCGGT
>JAQBPI010000193.1 GCA_028287605.1 Chloroflexota bacterium | reverse complement strand
TGGTAACCCCGGGTGCCGTCCTCCGCAAGGGTGCTCTGTCAAGGGCCGTTCCGAGAATTCCGACCGGACGAGGGAGGCCCCGAGTCCCCACCCGTCACCGCGGACCTGGCGCCGGCGCCGGCGCCGGCGAGGCTCTCCAGCTGCTCCGCGGCGGGCTCGGGCTGTGCGCCCGAGACCCGGGGTGCGGTGTGCTGCCGCCGGAGCTGCTCGCCCGCCCCGCGGAGCCGCGGTAGCTGTGCGGTGGCGGCGCCGGCGACATGGTCGAGGGCGGACTGCCGGCGCCACCCGAGCCCGACGGTTGCGCCGAGCCGCTCGGCTGCTGAGACGGGCTCCAGCTCTCCGGACTCGGCGGTGAGCCGCCCGGTGGTGCCGCCATCACGGCAGCGGTCGCAGCGGCGACGAGGATCGCGCGCATCGGTCTCCCTCCGATGTGGTGTGCGTGAGCAGATGACGTCGGGGCGAGCTGGTCATGCGCTGGACCCGCGCGCCGTCACACAGCCTGGCGATCGCATCCTCGGCCGACCGGTGCCGCACGTCGGCGCGCCATGCCCTCCGCGCCGTCGGGGAGGACCATCGCAGCGGCGTGCAGCGCACCCGGGGCTCGTGGGCGTCCGCGAAGAGGCCGACACGCTCCATCCGGCCCTCCGCAACCAGCATCTCCGCCAGAGCACGCCAGGCCTGGACGAAGCGGCCCTCGACATCGGCGGGCACCCACCAGCGGTGGACCGTCCAGTGGCCGGCCATCAGGCCGCTCCCCGGCCGTTCCTGACAGCGGCCGGCTGCTCTCTCACCATCCGCCGCAGCTGGAGCCGCGCCGCCGCCATCGCGCTCTGTCCGGCATCGGTGCACGCCGGCTCGGGCGCGTCGGGGGTCGCGGCCGTCACCCTGATCCGGGCGGCGTCGCGGTACGGAACCCATCCCACGGTCATCTCCTGTCCGTGCAGCGCCTGCAGTCCGGGAGGGTGGCCCGGCCGGTGGCTCCGGGCTCGCCCCCCGCCTCCGCTCGGAGGCGCAGCCCAGCCTGCGGCCGGCCCGCCCGCCAGGACCGGACGTGGGCCTGATAGCGCCGGTATCAATCGGACAATCGATCTCGAATGGCCGGTCTTTCTGCCATGTCTGACCACTACCTGCGGGGCTGGCGACGCCGCCGGACTCGCCCGATCTCCGGGGTCGGTGAAGCCGTTGCCTCGCGGGCGGGTTGCTGGGATCGCACTGAGATGTCGCCCCGGCCGTCAACCCGCTCTGTGTCCGATGCAGCCAGCGCGAGGCGATAGGGTCCCCCGCTGCCCACGTGGCGCGCCCTTGCCGATCCGGCGGAGTGGGCCCCACCCGGGCAACCGAGGACATTCGAATCCACCCAGCTGAAATCCTTGGCGACACGGCGGTCCAGGTCGGCGACGGCTATGGGACCGTGGTTCTGCTCGCGTTTGCCATCGTTGCTCTGATCCTCATCGGACGGCTGACGTCAGCCAAGACGAAGCGACTATCGCCCAAGGATCCCGCCCCCTGGACCGGCCGCTACGAGATGAGATTGAAGGCGCATGCGAACGTCGGCAAGGGTGTGCAGCTACCGCCGCCGAGCCCGTCGCTCAAGGACGAGAAATGGAGACTGAAGGAGGCTCACTCCGGATCGGGGTGGCTCTTCGTCGTCCTGGTGGCGGCGGTGCTGGGCGCGCTCACGTACGGCCAGGTCGACGTCTCCGGCCTCCAGCAGATGATCTCCAACCCGTCCGGCGCCGCGAACGTGTCCACACCTGCACCCCAGCCGCAGCCCGCTCCTCCTCGGCACGTCGACAACGGTGGAAGCGCGCCCTCTCAGCACCTGAGGGGACACGGCCACCACGGCGTCCGCACCCATCGGCCGCACAACTAGGGGTGGGACCTCGGATGGCCCAGTCATCGGCCCTCGCCACAACGCGTCCGATAACTAGTATCGTATCGGACATGACACCGCTGCGATCCTCGACCGGCGCCACCCGGGGCGTGCGCCTGCCGACCGGGGCGACCCGGCCGGATCCGGCCACCCTCGCCGCGCGTCTGGAGGCACTCGACGCCGCCACCCGGCGCTTCGCCGCCGCCGCCAAGGCGAGCAACACCATCCGCGGCTACCGCTCGGACCTCGCCGACTTCGAGACGTGGTGCGAGGGCCACCACCTCGCCGCGCTCCCCGCCGAGGCCACGACCGTCGCCCTCTACCTCACCGCCCTCGCCGGGGCGGGGGCCAAGGCCTCGACGCTGCAGCGGCGCGTCTCGGCGATCTCCCAGGCGCACCAGCTCGCGGGCCTCCCGACCCCGACCCGCGACGCGGCGGTGCGGACCACGATGGCGGAGATCCGCCGCACCGCCGGCACCGCGCCCGTGCAGAAGGACCCGGTCGTCACCGCCGGCCTTCGACAGCTGCTGACCGTCATCCCCACCGACCGTCTCGACGGTCTGCGCGATCGCGCCCTGCTCCTCCTCGGCTTCGCCGGCGGCTTCCGGCGCTCGGAGCTCGTCGCCCTCGACCTGGCCGACCTCGAGGAGACGGACGGCGGGCTGCGCGTGCGCATCCGCCGGAGCGGGACCGGCCGGCCGGCGGGCGGTCGCGAGGTCGGCATCCCCTTCGGCCGGCACCCGGAGACGTGCCCGATCCGCGCGGTCCGAGCGTGGCGGGACGCGGCGGGCATCACCGGCGGCCCGCTCTTCCGCGCGGTGACCCGTGGTGGCCGGGTGGCCGGGCACCAGCTCAGCGACCGCAGCGTCGCGCGCATCGTCCAGCGCGCCGCGGCTCGTGCCGGCCTGGATCCCTCCCGGTACGCCGGCCACTCCCTGCGCAGCGGGCTGGCGACCGCGGCGGCCGCCGGTGGCGCATCCGAGCGGGCCATCATGGCGCAGACCGGCCACCGCAGCCTGCCCGCGGTGCGGCGGTCCGGCAGCAGCGGCGGGTCGCTGTTCACCGAGAATGCCGCCGCCTACGTGGGGCTCTGAGGATGATCACCGGATGAACGAGATCCCTGCCGACGTCGACGTGTCGCGACAGACGCTGGAGCAGCTGCAGCGGCAGCATCCCGCGCTGGGAGCGCTGCTGCGAACCTATCGCGAGCGCAGACGCGAGTACGACGCGCGCTTCCCCTCCTCGTGCCGGCGGGCCCCGGGCGCCGCCGAGCAGCCGGCGCAGCACCGTTACCGTGTCTGAGAACGACCCGTCCGGGACCGCTCCGCCGGACCGCCTCCCCATCCCCTCCCAGACCCCGCTCTTCCATGCCCTGGAGCGCGACCGCTATCGCAGGCAGGAGCAGATCGGCGCGCTCGAGCAGCGGACCGGACGCCGCCTCATCTGCTACGTCGCCGGGCCCGCGGCGAGCATCACCGCCCGCGACATCCTGCCCTTCGTCGACCTCCTCGAGGACGTCGAGAGGGGGAGCGACCTGGACCTCCTCCTGCACACGTCCGGGGGCGACGTCGACCAGGCGGAGCGTCTCGCCGGCCTCTGCCGCAAGCGGGTCGGTCCCGCGGGCAGCTTTCGCGTCATCGTCCCCGACAGCGCCAAGAGCGCGGGGACGCTCATCTGTCTCGCCGCCGACCGGATCGTGATGGGACAGCCGTCCGAGCTCGGCCCCATCGACCCTCAGATCGTGATCCAGCGCGATGCCAGCGGTGACGAGTTCACCCGCCCCGCGCAGTCGTTCCTCGACGGCCTGCAGGACATCGTCCAGGAGACCGGTGCCGGCCAGCTCTCCCCCGCCTACTTCCCGCTCCTCGACAAGCTCGACCCCGCCCTCATCGACTTCTGCAAGAAGGCGCTGCGCCGCTCCGAGGAGCTGGCCACCCGCTACCTCGCGCACTACATGCTCCGGGGTCAGCCGGACTGCACGCGGCGGGCCAGGGAGATCGCCCACGAGCTCAACAACGTCGAGCGGTTCCTCTCCCACGGCGCGGTGATCGACGCCGAGCGCGCCCTGGGTCTCGGGCTGGTGGTGGAGATCCTCGATCCGGACGACGACGTCTGGCAGGGCTACTGGCGCCTGTACTGCGAGCAGAGCATGGCGCTCGGCGCCCCCACCGCCCGGCTGTTCGAGGGCCGCCGCGCCTCGATCCTGGCGAGCTACCAGGCGGGGCAGTGAGGCCCCGCTCCGGGCCGGCGACCCCTACCTGGCGACCGGCACCCGGGCCACCGCCGGCGCCCGCCCCGCCAGCTCGCGCAGCCGGTTGACGTTGGCCAGGTCGGGGCCCTGGCCCTCCCCCGGCACCTCGAGCACCCAGGGCACGGAGCCCAGCCGGGGGTCGTTGAGCATCAGCCCGAAGCCGGCGGTGCCGATGAACCCCTCGCCGATGTTGGCGTGGCGGTCGCGCTTGGCGCCCAGCTCGACCCTGGAGTCGTTGGCGTGCACCAGCGTCAGGCGGTCGAAGCCCACGGTCGCCTGGAATTCGGCCAGCGCAGCCTGCACCCCCACCGCGGTGCTGAGGTCGTAGCCGTTGGCGAACGCGTGACAGGTGTCGAGGCAGACGCCGAGCCGGGGGTCGTCGCCGGCGATGTCGAGGATGGCGCCCAGCTCCTCGAAGCGGCAGCCGACGCAGCCGCCCTGGCCGGCGCTGTTCTCGACCAGCAGCCGGGCCGGGGACGAGGTGCGCTCCAGCACCTCGCGGAGCGCCGCTCCGATTGTCGGCAGCATCGGCTCGAAGCCGGCGCCCCTGTGGGAGCCGGGGTGGAAGACCACGCCGTCGGCCCCCAGCCGCGCGGCGAGGTCCATGTAGTGGACCAGCGAGCCGACCGAGCGCTTCAGCAGCACCTCGTCGGAGGTGGCGAGGTTGATCAGGTAGACGGCGTGGAACCAGTGCCCGCCGAGGCGGGCGGCGGCGGCCTTCTCGCGATAGGCCTCCGCGGTCGGCTCGTCGATGACCAGCGAGCGCCAGGTCTGCGGCTGTGACGGGTGGGTCTGGATGACCTCGGCGCCGATCCCCAGGGCCACGTCGACCGCCTTGTCGATCCCGCCCCGGGTGGAGACGTGGCCGCCGATCAGCATCGGCCGAACTCTACTGCTTCTGGAGGAAGCTGATCCCGTAGGTCTCGGGCTGGAGGCCGACGGCGGTCTGCCAGGCGTCGGCGATCCCCTCCGGGGTCCAGCGGCCGTCGGAGTAGGCGATGCTGATCTCCCTGGGGTGCGACCAGAGGGCCAGCTTGTCGCCGCCCAGCCCGATGCACTGGCCGGTGATGCCGGCGGCCTCGTCGCTGGCGAGGAACACCGCGAGCGGGGCGACGTCCTCGGGCAACCCCATGCCCCAGCCCTTGCGGATGGTGTCGGGGATGGTCTGGCCGTTCTCGGCCGCATCGACGATCCCGCCCATGCCGGGGATGCTCGCCACCATCCGGGTGAGCGCGTTGGGGACGATGGCGTTCGCGGTGATCTTCAGCCGGGCCAGCTCCATCGCCCAGGTGCGCGCGAAGGCGGCGATGCCCGCCTTGGCGGCGGCGTAGTTGGTCTGGCCGAAGTTCCCGCGCTGGCCGGCGATCGAGGACACCACCAGGATGCGGCCGCCCTCGCCCTGCTCCTTCATCCGGTTCACGGCGGAGCGGACGCAGGTGAAGGTGCCGCGCAGGTGGGTGGAGATGACCGAGTCGAAGTCGTCGTCGGTCATCTTCCAGAGCACCCGGTCGCGGAGGATGCCGGCGTTGGTGACCATGATGTCGAGCCGCCCGAAGGCCTCGACGGCGCGTCCCACCAGGCGGTCGGCGGCCTCGGCCGTGCCCACCGGGACCACCTCGGCGACGGCGCGTCCGCCGGCGCCGGTGATCGAGGTCACCGCCTCGTCGGCGACGTCGGCGTCGACGTCGTTCACCACCACCGCCGCGCCGGCGTCGGCGAGCGCCCTGGCGTAGGCCCGGCCGATCCCCCGGCCGCTGCCGGTCACCACCGCCACCTTTCCGTCGAGCGAGATCGTCATGCGGTCCGTGTCTCCTGGTCGAGGGGCTGCTGCGGGCGGTTCGCCCCTCGGACGCTCGCCACGCCTGGCCGCGGGCACCCCCTGACGCGGCGCCCCGATGGTCAGTGTGACGTAGTCGGCTCGCTGCGTGATCTGATGCGAGCGGCGCGATCGAGGAGCAGCTCGCGCTCGCGGGCGTTCCGGGTGAGCGCCGCGGCGCGCTCGAACTCCTCACGGGCCTCACCGTCGCGGCCGAGCCGGGCGAGGAGGTCGCCGCGCACTGAGGGGAGGAGGTGGTACGCGCGGAGCGACGGCTCGCCGGTCAGCGCGTCGACGACCTCGAGGCCCGCCGCCGGACCGAAGGCCATCGCCACGGCCACCCCGCGGTTGAGCTCCACGACCGGGGAGGGCGCCAGCTGGGCGAGGGCGTCGTAGAGCGCCGCGATGCCCTCCCAGTCGGTCTCCTCCGGGGTGTGCGCCCGGGCGTGGCAGGCGGCGATGGCGGCCTGGAGCGCGTAGGGGCCGAGCGCGCCCCCCAGCTGCTGGGCCCGGGCGAGCGCCGCCAGGCCGCGGCGGACGAGCAGCCGGTCCCAGCGGCTGCGGTCCTGGTCGAGGAGCAGGACCGGCTCGCCCGAGGGTCCGGCGCGCGCCCGCGAGCGCGATGCCTGGATCTCCATCAGCGCGACCAGGCCGTGGACCTCCGGCTCCGCCGGCATCAGCGCGGCGAGGATTCGGCCGAGGCGGAGCGCGTCCTCGCAGAGCGCCGGTCGCATCCAGTCGCCGCCGGCGGTCGCCGAGTAGCCCTCGTTGAAGATCAGGTAGAGCACCTCGAGCACCGAGGACAGCCGGGCTCCCAGCTCGGCCCCCTCGGGCACCTCGAAGGGCACCCGCGCCTCGGAGAGCGTGCGCTTCGCCCGCACGATCCGCTGGGCCACCGTCGCCCGGGGCACCAGGAAGGCACGCGCGATCTCCTCGGTGGTCAGGCCGCCGACGAGGCGGAGCGTGAGCGCCACCCGGGCCTCGGTGGCGAGCACCGGGTGGCAGGAGGTGAGCACCAGGCGCAGGAGGTCGTCGCCGCCGTCGCCGCCGGAGGCGGTGTCGAGCTCGCGGCCGAGCTCCTGGTGCCTGCGGTCCAGCCGCTCCCTGCGGCGGAGCAGGTCGATGGCGCGGTGCTTCGCGGTGGCCATGAGCCAGGCGCCCGGGTTGACCGGGACGCCCGACTCGGGCCACCGCTCCAGCGCGGCGACGAAGGCATCCTGCGCGAGCTCCTCGGCAACTCCGACGTCGCGCACCATCCGTGCCAGGCCGGCGATGAGCCTCGCCGACTCGATCCGGAAGATCGCGTCGATCGCGTGGTGTGGTTCGGATGCCGGCACCGCGACCCCTGCTCCCTACCTCTTGTCCGCCACCTGGGCGCGCAGCCGCTCCTCCGCCTCGCGGAGCTCGGGCGTGAACTCGGGGCCGAAGTCCTCGGCCTCGAAGAACTGGCGGATCTCGAGCTGGACCTGCCCGTCAGCGTCGAGCGCGGGCCAGCGCCGGGCCCACTCGATCGCGTCGTCCATCGACTTCACCTGGATGACGGTGTACCCGGCGATCAGCTCCTTGGTCTCGGTGAAGGGACCGTCGATGACCGTCGGCGTGCCTCCGGAGAAGGAGACCCGCGCCCCCTTCGAGCTGGGGTGCAGCCCGTCGCCGTCGAGCAGCACGCCGGCGGTGCCCAGCTCCTCCATGTACCTCCCCATGGCGGCGAGGAGCTCCTCGCTGGGCATGACACCCGCCTCGGTGCCGGCGTCGGCCTTGCGCAGGATCATGAATCGCATCGTGGTGTCTCCGTGTCGTCGGTTCGGCGCCCGGTGTGCCGGGGCCCTACTTGGACATCGATCGAGGGATGGCGGTTTTCGACATCCCCCGCTCAGGCCGGCTGGAGGCGCGATCCCACCGCCAGCACCAGCGCCAGGTAGGCCACCCAGGGCAGCGTGCTGAGCAGGAGCAGCGACCCGCGGGCGCGACCGTCGTGGAGCAGGCCGAGGGTGTAGACGCCGGCCACCAGGGTGAGGATGCCGTTGACCAGTCCCAGCGGCCCCGGGCTCCAGTCGGTGAAGGCCAGGCCGAGGGCGCCGGGGAGGCAGGCCTGGAACGCGGTGGCGCCGAACACGTTGCCGGCGGCGAGGCCGTCGTCGCCGCTGCGCACCCAGAGCACGCTGTTGACCATCTCCGGCAGCTCGGTGGCGAGGGGCACCACCACCACGGCGAGCAGCAGCGGGGAGATGTGGAAGGCATGGCCGGTCTGCTCGACGGCCCGGACGAAGAGCTCGGCGCCCGCGACCAGCATCGCCACGGCGACCAGCAGCTGGACCGCGATCGCCAGCCCGTGCGGCCGCTCCGACCGTCGCGTCAGGTGGAGCGCGTCGGGACGCTCGGTGGCGGGGTCGCTGCCGGAGAGGGTGGCGCGGACGTGGCGGGCGTACAGGAGGACCAGGCCGGCCGCGAGCGCGATGCGCACCCCGTGGGGCAGGGCGATGCCGACCAGCAGCACCGCGAAGCCCGCCAGGAAGGTGCCGAGGTCGCGGCGCACCTGGGCCAGGACGGGGCGGAGCACGGGGTCGCGGCGCCGCGCCGTCACCGCCGCCCCGGTGATCGCCATCCCCAGGGTGAGCAGCAGGAAGGGCGCGCCGACGATGGCTCCCACCGCGACCCCGTCGGAGTCGGCGCCGCCCCGGATGATCGCGACCACGGGGACGGTGGTCTCGGGCAGCGCCGTCCCCAGCGCGGCGAGCAGGCTGCCGGTGGCACCGGCGGCGAGCCCGAGGCGGAAGCCCGCCCACTCCACCGCGTTGGTGAAGAGCTCGGCCGCGACCACGATCAGGAGCAGCCCCCCGGCGAAGAGGCCGGCGGTGGTCACCGGGCCACGCTCACGAGGTGAATCGGAAGGCTTCGAGGCGGACCCAGGGAACCAGCACCGCGCTGCCGTCCTCGCCGAGCTCGAGGCGGCGCTCGTCGCTGATCCCACGCACCCGGCTCAGCGCCTCGACGATCGACTGGGTGAAGCGGAGGTCGCGGACCGGCGCGCCCAGGCGGCCGTCCTCGATCAGGAAGGTGCCCTCGCGGGTCATCCCGGTGATCACCGTGCGCAGCGGGTGGACCACCCGCACGTACCAGAGGCGGGTGACGTAGAGGCCGCGGCGCACCCCGGCGATGAGCTCCGGCACCGGCGTCGTGCCCGGGTCCATGACCAGGTGGGTGGCCCACGGCCCGATGGTGTTGGGCTGGGGAAGCGCGTGGCCGGTGGAGGCGACCCCGTCGCGGATCGCCGTCGGGGTGTCGTAGACCAGGTCGCGGCAGACCCCCTGCTCGACGAAGGTCACCCGGCGGGTGCTCACCCCCTCGAAGTCGAAGGGGAAGGGCCGCGCCAGCGGGTCGGCGGCGTCGTCGCGGATGCGCACCTCGGGGCTCATCAGCCGCTCGCCGCGGCGCATGAAGCTGCGGTGCTCCTGGACGGCCAGGGCGCTGAAGCCCATGTAGGAGAGATACGCGACCAGCTCCTGGACGGCGTAGGGGGCGAGCACCACCTCGTACTCCCCGGGCTCGGCCGGCCGAGCCCCCTGGTTGCGCTCGGCGGTCTCGACCACCTCGGCGGCGACCGCCGCGGGGTGGAGGTCGTCGACGTCGACGGCGTGGCGGTCGGCGTAGCCGGCCCCGTCCTCGCCGCGGACCACCGCGCTCAGGCTGGCGGCGGTGACCTGGCCGTGGCGGCGCACGCCGTGGCTGTTCACCACCGCGCGCTGCGTCGACCGGGTGCTGAGCGCGCCGAAGGCCTCGAGCCCGCGCCCCGCCGCGGCGGCGATCACGGTCGCCACCCCCTCGGCGCGCTGCTCGGGGGTGGCGGCGGCGGTGGC
>JAQBPI010000166.1 GCA_028287605.1 Chloroflexota bacterium | reverse complement strand
GCACGTCGCCCCCGTCGTCCCCGGCCGCGCACAGTGCCGCCGCCTCCCACCCCGCGGCACGGAGGTCGGCGACCGCGCTTCCCTTGTCCCGGGCCGCGGGCACCCGCACCTCGGCGGCGCGCTTGCCGGTGGTGACCGCCAGCCCCCAGGCCGCGGCCACGTCCCGAGCCAGCTCCAGCGCCTGCGTCGCGATGGCCGCCGACCCCACGCCGCGGGTGTGGAGGACGGCCGCGCAGCGCTTCCGCTCCAGCCGCACCCCGGGCAGCCGGCCGCGCTCCAGGGCGGCCTCCAGCCCGGCGGTGGCGGAGGCGAGGGCGGGCAGCCACGCTTCCACCCCCTCCTCCAGCTCCAGCCCCGCCACCGACCAGCGCTCCAGCCCGAGGTTCCCCGAGGCCACCCCCTCGGGGCCGAGCTCGAGGCGGCGGGCGACGTCGTCGCTGTCGCGGCCGGTGACCACCGCCAGGCCCACCGGGCAGCGTGCCCCCACCCCGTCGCGGGCGCCCCGGCGGGTGAGCCAGGCCACCGCCGCCATCGCCCGGGGCAGCGCCCGGGCGTCGTCCGGGCGGCGGACGATGGGGGCCAGCGAGCCGTCGAAGTCGGTGCACACCAGCAGGCCGCCGGCGGCGACGGCACCCTGGACCAGCGCCGCGGCGAGGCGGTCGGGAGAGGTGGTGCCGGCACGGGCCATGGTGCTCAGGCGATGAGCTCGCGCAGGTCCTGGAGCTGGGACGTGATCCAGCGCGTGATGTCGTTCGCCCGCACCGTCTCGCGGATGCGCTCGCCGCGGGCGATGCGCTCGGACTCGTCCATGCGCAGGCTGAGGTAGAGCGCCTCGGCGGTCTCGTCGACGTCGAACGGGTTGACCGTCACGGCCAGCTCGCCGAGCTCCTCGTGTGAACCGGCGTTCTCGCTCAGCACCAGCACGCCGTTGCGCCGGTTGCAGAGGATCCCCTCCTTTGCGACCAGGTTCATGCCGTCGTAGATGGGGTTGACGAGGAGCACGTCGAAGGACTTGTAGGCCGCCACCGCCTTGTGGAAGTTGTTCTCGATCTCGAGACGGATGGGCATCCAGCCGCGGCGCCCGAAGCGGCGGTTGATCCGCGCGCAGACCCCGACGATGCTGCCCAGGTACGCGCGGTAGTCGTCGATGTCCTGGCGCGACTCCTGGAGCAGCGCCCAGAACTGGACCCGCTCGTGGAGCTCGGGGTGGGCCTCGAGCATCCGCTCGTAGGCGATGAAGCCGCGCACCACGTTCTTCGAGAGGTCGGTGCGGTCGACGCGCAGGATGAGATGGTCGGGGCGCCAGGCGGCGATCCGCTCCTCCTCCGCGAGCACCGCGGGATGCTCGAGCAGGGCCTCGAACTCGCCCACGTCGATGCTGATCGGGTAGCTGCGCACCCAGATGGCGCGCCCCTCGTGGAAGACGGTGCGCTCGCGGTGGTCGACGGCGAGGCCGAGGTTCTCCTCACAGGTGAGCAGGAAGTTGCGCACGTCGCGCGAGGTCTGGAAGCCGATGATGTCGTTGCCGAGGATGCCCAGGGTGATGCCGTCGCGGATGCGCCGGGGGAGGATCTTCCAGTACTGCGGGGTCGGCCACGGGATGTGCACGAACTGCTGCAGGCGCACCCGCGGCAGCGCGGCGCGCACCATCTGGGGCACGCAGTACAGCTGGTAGTCCTGCACCAGCACCAGCAGCGGCACCTCCGCGCGCCGTCCCTCCTCCACCACCCGCTCGGCGAAGAGCCGGTTCACGTGCTGGTAGCCGTCGCGCCAGGCCCGCTCGGTGGTGGCGTCGACGATCGGCTCGCGGCTGAGGTCCCAGAGGTAGTGCTGGATGAACCACAGCAGCGGGTTGCTGAAGACGCTGTAGTAGAGGTCGTAGGCCCCGGGGTCGGCGTCGACGAAGGCGACCCGGTAGGAGGTGTCGTCCTCGGTGGTGAGGCGCACGGTGCCGTCCTTGCCGGCGCGGCCGGCGAGGATGCGGTCCTCGTCGGTGCGCGCCGCCGCCACCCACACCGCGTCGGTGGCCACGGCGAGCGAGCCCATCGCGGTGACCAGCCCGCCCGCACCCCGGACGAGGCGCTCCTCGGTGCCGCGGAAGGGGTCGGCGCGCTGCAGGGTGAGCGGTGCGCGGTTGGCGACGATCACCGGCTGCACGTGGCGCAGCAGGCGCCGGGTGTAGGCCTCGATGGCGCGCAGCGTACGTCCTCCCGGCACCGGCGGTGGCCCCTCGCCGATCCATGCTAGTGGAGCCGGACGCTGGCGCGCCTCCGGCGCCCTGTAGCATGGCGGGGGTGCGTGTCGAAGCCAGCGCGGACGCCGGCGTCCGCCCCGCCGACCTGTTCGCGGTCGCCGCGGACCTTCGCAACCTCCCGGCGTGGTGGATCGAGCATCTCAGCGCCGAGGTCGAGGTGCCCGCGCCGCGGCTCCGCGACAGCGTCTACCGGGTGCGCTACCGCCTCCCCGGAGGCCTGGTGATCAGCGCGCTCTGCACCGTGGTGGCGGCACGCGCCGGCCGCTCGTTCACCTACGTGTGGGAGGGCGGTGGGATGCGCATGGCAGTGGGCCAGAGCTTCACCGCCCACGGCGACGGCGCCCGCACCCGGCTGATCGCGGAGCTCGGCACCGACCGGCGGCTGACCCCGGTGGGGTCGGTGGTCACCCGGCTGATCGGCCGCGGCCTGGTCGCCGAGCTGGAGCGGGCCCTGGTCACCCTGACCGAGCTGGCGGCGGCACGGGCGGTGGTGCGCCGGGCCCCGCTGGG
>JAQBPI010000153.1 GCA_028287605.1 Chloroflexota bacterium | reverse complement strand
GCTGGCCGCGGCCGTCGCCGCCGGGCTGCGCGGCGACGGCCGGGGGGTGACCGTCGACCTCGGCGGCCTCACCGACTTCCAGCGCGACGTGCTCGAGGTCACCCGCACCATCCCCCGGGGCGAGGTGCGCACCTACGGCTGGGTGGCGCGCGAGATCGGCCGGCCCGGGGCGGTCCGGGCCGTGGGCACCGCCCTCGGCCACAACCCCATCCCTCTCGTCATCCCCTGCCACCGGGTGGTCCAGGGCGACTGGCGGCTGGGCCAGTACAGCGGCGGCGGGCCCGAGGCCAAGCGGCGGGTGCTCGCCGCCGAGGGGATCGACGCCGGCGAGCTGGAGACGCTGGCGCGGGCGCGGGTGCGCTTCCACGGCAGCGACAGCACCCGCATCTTCTGCGTCCCCACCTGCCGCAGCGCGCGGCGCATCACCGACGCGCACCGGGTGGCGTTCGGCTCGGAGCGCGAGGCCCGCTCGGCCGGCTACCGCCCCTGCCGGCTCTGCCGGCCGGCGGCGGCGGCCTGAGCGTCCGTCAGCTCGCCTCCTTGAGCTCCGTCACCAGGTCGGAGACCGACTTCTGCGCGTCCCCGAAGAGCATCACCGTCTTGGGGTTGTAGAAGAGCTCGTTCTCGATGCCCGCGAAGCCGGGGTTCATCGACCGCTTCAGCACCACCACGTTGGCCGCCTCGTCGACGTTGAGGATGGGCATGCCGTGGATTGGGCTCCCCGGGTTGTTCCGCGCCGCGGGGTTGACGACGTCGTTGGCGCCGATCACCACGGCGACGTCGGCGCGGCCGAACTCGTCGTTGATGGCGTCCATGTCGTAGAGCTGCGAGTAGGGCACGTTGGCCTCGGCGAGCAGCACGTTCATGTGTCCCGGCATCCGGCCGGCGACCGGATGGATGGCGTACTTCACCTCGATGCCGCGCGCCTCGAGCTGGTCGGCGAGCCGCTTGACGTCGTGCTGGGCGCGGGCCACGGCGAGGCCGTAGCCGGGCACCACCACGACCAGGCGGGCGAGCTCGAGCAGCGCGACCACGTCCTCGACGGTGGCGCTGCGCACGTCGCCCGCCATCTCGGCCGAGGCCCCGGCCGCGCCCTTCGCGGGGCCGCCGCCGAAGGCGCCGAAGAGGATGTTCACCAGCGAGCGGTTCATCGCCCTGCTCATCAGCTGGGTCAGCACCGTTCCCGAGGCGCCGACCAGGGCGCCGCTGACCACCAGCACCTGGTTGTCGAGCACGAAGCCGGTGATCGCGGCGGCGACCCCGGTGAAGCTGTTGAGCAGGGAGATCACCACCGGCATGTCGGCGCCGCCGATGGGGAGCACGAACAGCGGGCCGAGGATGAGGGCGCCGATGGCGAAGGCGAGGAAGAGCCCGATGCCACCCTGGTTGATCACGATGATCGCGCCGAGGACGAGGATGGTGGCGAGCAGGCCGGCGTTGATCAGCTTCTGGCCCGGGTAGGTCAGCGGCTTGCCGGTGATCAGCTCCTGCAGCTTGCCGAAGGCCACCATGCTCCCGGCGAAGCCGATGGCGCCGATCATGCAGCTGAGCAGGATGGTGATCGCGTCGATGCGCGGCACCGAGCCCGCGGCGTTGAGGCGGCGGAACTCGTCGGCGGCGATCAGTGCGGCGGCGCCGGCGCCCATGCCGTTGAAGACCGCGACCATCTGGGGCATGGCGGTCATCCGCACCCGCCGCGCCGCCACGGTGCCGATGACGCCGCCCACCACCATCGGCGGGAAGATCAGCAGCCAGTTGTCGAACCCGGCCTGCTGCAGGGTCACCACCACCGCGATGGCCATGCCGACGACGGCGAGGCGGATGCCCTGGAGCGCGCTGCCCGGGGTGCGCAGCCGCTTGATGGAGATGATGAAGAGCATCGCCGTGACGATGTAGGTGAGGGTGACCCAGGGCGCCGGGCTGCCGGTCACGCAGCATCCCTCTGCTTGCGGATCTGCGCGCCGCGGCCCTTGAACATCTCGAGCATGCGGTCGGTGACCACGAAGCCACCGACCACGTTGAGCGTGCCCAGGAAGACGGCGACCACGGCGACGGTGTCGGAGATGGCGTCGTGGCCCACCGCGGCGACGGCGATGGCGCCCACCAGCACGATCCCGTGGATGGCGTTGGTCGCCGACATCAGCGGGGTGTGGAGGATGGCGGGCACCTTGGTGATCAGCTCGAAGCCGACGAACACCGCCAGGGCGAAGACGAAGCAGTCGATGGCGAGCGCCTGGCCGCTGATCCCGTGCATCCCGAATCCCCACCTTGTGTGCCACCCGGCGAGAGCGGCCACATGGTACCCGCCGCTGCGGTGGGGGCAGCGGCGCCGGGCCGGCCGGGGGGAACGGCCGTTCCCGCCAGGTTTGGCCGGGGAGCGACCTCGGTAGGATCAGCCGGGCAGCCCTCCACCCCGAACGGGAGCACCCACCCATGGCCGAACCCATCCGCTTCCACCTCGACCCCCTCTGCCCCTGGTGCTACCAGACCTCGCGCTGGGTCCGGCGGCTCGAGCAGCTGGGCGAGGTCTCGGTCGACTGGGCGGTCTTCTCGCTCGCCATCGGCAACAAGGGCGACGAGGGGCGCGCCGCCGCCGACACCGGTGCCGCCCCCGGCCTGCGCACCCTGGTGCTGGCGCGGGCGGAGCAGGGGCCGGCGGCCGCCGGCCGCTTCT
>JAQBPI010000099.1 GCA_028287605.1 Chloroflexota bacterium | reverse complement strand
CGCCGCGGCCATCTCCTGGTTGACGATCACCTCCTGCATCAGGGTGCCGCCCTGGCCGCCGAGCTCTCGAGGCCAGCTGACCCCGGCGAAGCCCGCCTCGTGGACGCGCCGCTGCCACTCACGCCGCCGCTCGATCTCCCCCTCCTCGTGGCCGGCCGCCGCCTCGCGGACGCGGTCGTCGAGGTTGTCGCGAAGCCAGCCGCGGACCTCGTCGCGGAAGCGTGCCTCCTCCGGGGAGAGGGAGAAGTCCATGAGCGTCTCCTGGGCGGCGGGCGCGCGGCCCCGATGAGGGGCCCTCAGTGGAACAACCTTGCCAAAGTGCCTGCGGTCCTCGACTCATCCACGGCTCATCAGCCGAAAGATATTGGGCCGACGGCCCTGAGCGTCGTCCGCTCGCCATTGTGCGCGAGGTCGCGGCCCGCTTGACGGGTGCGAACATATGTTCTAGGGTGCGCCGGTGAGCGCAGTTCCGGCGGGCTCCGAGCAGCCGCGCCGCCCGCCGACCGAGCTGGTCGAGACCCCGTGTCGCAGCGCCCTGCAGCGGGTGCGCGGGATGTGGTTCGACTGGTCGCTCAACCCCTACGGCGGCTGCGTCCACCGCTGCACCTTCTGCTACGTGCGCGCCTTCGAGCGCCGCGCCGACCGCCCCTCCGACGCCCGCTACGGGCGCACGGTGCGGGTGAAGACCAACGTGGTCACCGTGCTCCGCGCCGAGCTCCGCCGCCCCTCGCACCAGGCGGGTCTCGTCTGCCTGGGCACGGCGACCGACCCCTACCAGCCGGCCGAGGGCCGGTACCGGCTGACCCGGGGCTGCCTGGAGACGCTGGTGGCGGCGCGTCGGCCGCTCACCCTCACCACCCGCGGTCCGCTGGTGGTGCGGGACGCGGCGCTGCTCGCCGAGGGTGGCGCCGCGGTAAGCGTCTCGATCAGCGTGCCGACCGTCGACGAGGCGGTGGTGCGGAGCACCGAGCCGGGCACGGCGCCGCCGCGGCAGCGGCTGCGGGCGCTGGAGCGGCTGGCGGCCGCCGGGGTGCGGGCCGGGGTGCTGATGGCGCCGGTGCTGCCGGGCATCAGCGACGGCGACGAGTCGCTGGCGGCCACGGTGCGGGCGGCGCGTGACGCCGGCGCCGCCTTCCTCCTGGTGGGGGTGCTGAACCTGACCCCCGGCACCCGGGAGCACTTTCTGGAGGCGCTCGCGCACGACTGGCCGGAGCTGCTGCCTCGGTATCTGGATCTCTATCGGGGGCGGAGCCATCTGCCCGCGCCCTTTGTCTCGGAGGTCAGCGGTCGGGTCGCCGGTCTGCGGCTCGCGGCCGGGATCTCCGCCGAGCGGCCGCCGCGGCACGCGCAGCCGCCGGCGCCTCGGCAGCTGAGGCTGGAGCTGTGATTGCTCATGCGCCTGCGGACGCTACGCCGCCCCCCCACCGGCAGCGGTCAGCGACGACCGCCACCGCGTATCCTCCCCCCGCCGACCCTGCAGCACCAGCCGCGGCACCTGCGACCGGCCCGGCACCCAATGCACGTCGACCGCCACCTCGATGCGCGCGGCCGCCTCGGCTGCCAGCGCCCGCACCGTGGCCGGCACCCGGCCCGACACCGAGCGCCGGCGCAGGAAGGTGCAGCGCACCAGCCCCCCGGCGAAGAGCACCACGGCGGTCCCCCCGGGCGCGTGGACCACCAGGCAGGCGTCGGCGGCGACCTCCCCGAGGTGGTCGAGCAGGCCGTCGAGGTCGGCGAAGCGGCCGAGCAGCCCGCTGACCAGGGTCCGGCCGGCGAGCATCTCCGTGGCCGCCTCGGCGCGGTCGGCGTCCAGCTCCACCACGGTGACCCTGCCGTCCTCGCAGCCGGCGCGCCGGTGGAGGCAGCGCAGCGCTCCCCGGAGGTCGCTGACAGCGCCCACGGCGTCGTCGTCGTAGCGGGCGGCGACGATCCGGCCGCCGACCAGCAGCACCAGGGCGCCGTGGTCGGGGCCATGGACGCGCACATACCCGGTGACGGCGTCGGTCTCGACCGTCCTGAGCAGCCGGGTGAGGTCGATGAACGACGTCGGGCCCGTGTACATGGTCGGGCCCACGAGCACCACGTCGAGCGCTCCGCCCACCATCCCGTCGGTGATCGGCACCGGTCCCACCGCCCTCTCTGGCCCCATCACCTCCACCCCGCGTCAGAGGCAGGATACGTCAGACGCGCCATTTGAGCCAGTCGCACCTTCGGGCAGACCCTCGGGCGGAGCCTCTAGAGAAGCCGCTCCTGGGCGATGGTCTCGCCCTGCCGGCGGCGCCGCCGGGGGACGGCGACCGGCGCGGCGCCGGGCTCGCCGTCGGCGGCGGGATGCTCGACCAGAGCGACCACCCGGGTCTGCATGAACCGCCCGGTGCGGACCGGCCTGCCCGTGCGCGTGACCTCGGCGACCTCGACCACGCCGCGGACGGTGCTGACCTCGACCTTCCGGCCGGCGCGGGTGGCGTCGATCTCGTAGGTCCGGACGCCGTCGCCGGTGTCGATCACCACCTCGACCCGGTCGCCTTTCATGGATCGATCCTACCCACCCGTCACGCCCGCCGTGTGCTCTCACCGTCAGGTGAGGCCGGTCTCACCTCGCCGGGTGCGAAATGTCCGGGGCCGGGGGCTTCTGCACACTCCCCACCGCCGCCGAGAATGATCGCATCCCATCGATGGCGGAGGTGGAAGGCATGAGCGCGACAACGACCCGGAAGCGGTGGCTGGCCACCCTGCGCGGCAGCGCCCTGCTGCTCGCCCTGGCCGCCCTGATGGTGCTCCTCACCGGCCTCGGCGCCGTCGTCCTGCAGCGCGCCGGGTAGGGAAAGGGCCAGGAGCTACTCCTCCGCCGCCGCCGTCTCCGAGTAGCCGGGGAACCGCCAGGCCATCTGCGGTGCCAGCAGGCCGCCGTGGCCGAGCCCGGCGAGGTAGGCGGGATCGAGGTCCTCGCCGGCGAAGAGGCGGGTGAGCAGCAGGTCGAGGGCGGTGCGGCGGCTGAACATCCCGCAGGAGGCGACGCCGATCACCGGCCGTCCCTCCACCGTGGCGATCCAGTAGCTGCTGCCGGGGTGCACGGGCAGGCCGCGGCGCACCTCCACCGCCCCAGCCTCGAGGGCCGCCTGCCAGGTGACGTCCAGCGGGTCGGTGGACGCGACCCCGACCGCGAGCACGATGTCGGCGCCCTGCACGGCCTCGAGGAGCGCGTCGCGGGTGGCGGCACGGTCGCCGGCGGCGTAGACGACCTCGCCCGCACGGCCGCCGAACCAGGCGACCTTGGCGCGCAGCGAGGTCTCGAAGCGCGCCCGGGCGGCGGCGTCGAGCCGCTCGCGCACCACCGCCGAGACGGTGAGGGGCAGGAAGCGGCGCACCGTCATCACATGCCCGGCGTGCACCCCGGCGCCGGCCTGCCGCTCGGCGCCGGCGAGCACCGCCTCGGCGACTCCGAGCGGGGTGATCTTCACCCCGGCGACGGCGCGGCCGGCGTCGATGGGGATGCCGTCGGGGAGGGCGAACACGGTGACGTCGGTGATGGCGTTCATCGCGTCCAGCGCCGCGGCGTCGACGCGCAGCAGGCCGCGGTGCTCGGCCGAGAGGCGCACCTGCGACTCCACCGGGCGGCCGGCGCGCACCCCCTCGCCGGCAACGGCGGCGGCCAGCCGCACCGCGGCGGTGTCCTCGTCGACGTCGCCGGGGTCGAGCCAGAGGAGGTGCAGCTCGTCCTCGCCCGACGCCTCGAGGACGAGGGCGTCGGCGCGCTCCAGCCGGTGGCCCTTCAACCGCGCCGGGCGGCCGCCGGGACCGAGCACGTCGCGGCAGAGGACGGCCCCCACCCAGCGCGACGGGGCCTGGGCCACCTCGCCGGTGCGGAGCACCTCGAGACGCATCAGGAGGCTCCGGCCGCCGCCGCCGGGGCGGTGACCGCGAGCGAGCCGCCCCGCCGGCCGCGGCGCACCGCCACCACCTCGCCGAGGATGGCGAGGGCGATCTCCTCGGGGGTGCGGGCGCCGATGTCGAGCCCCACCGGGCTGTGCACCCGGGCGATGTCGGCGTCGGTGAAGCCCGACTCGCGCAGCCGGGCCACCCGCTTGCCGTGGGTGGTGCGGCTGCCGATGGCGCCGATGTACCCGACCGGGCTGCGCAGCAGGCAGTCGAGGGTGGGCTCGTCGAACTTGGCGTCGTGACTGAGGCACACGGCGGCGTCGCGGGGCCCGAGGCGGAGCCCGGGGAGGGCGTCGTCGGGCCAGCGCGCCACCAGCTCGTCGGCCTCGCCCAGCCGCTCCTCGGTGAGGAAGGCGGTGCGCGGGTCGATGACCACCACCCGGTAGCCGAGCACCTTGGCGAGCCGCACCAGGGCGATGCCGATGTGGACGGCGCCGACCACCGCCAGCAGCGGGGCGGGCACGTGGGGCTCGACGTAGACCGGCACCCCCTCGACCTCCTCGACGCCCGGCTGACCGGTCTCGAGCCGGGTCGCGGCGGCGCCCGCGGCGGCGGAGTCGAGCTCGGCCGAGCCGAGGCCTCCGGCCAGCCGGCCCGCCTCGTCGACGACCGCGGTGCTCCCCGCGTGGTCGCCCTCGAGCACGGTGAGCACCGCCGCCGGCCGCTTCTCGTCCAGGGCGGTGCGCAGCGCCGCCTGTGCCGGGTCGGCCGCGTCCCACCGCAGGGTGTGGAGGAAGACGTCCACGGTGCCGCCGCAGGCCAGGCCCACCTCCCAGCCGAGCTCGTCGCTGATGCCGTAGTGGAGCACACGGGGGCGGGCCCGGCCCTCGAGGGTCGCCCGGGCCTCCTCGACCACCGCTCCCTCGAGGCAGCCGCCGCTCACCGAGCCCACCATGCGGCCGTCGCGGGCGACCGCCATCCGCGCCCCCACCGGGCGGGGGGTCGATCCGCTGGTCCGCACCACCGTCGCCACCGCGACCTCGGGGTCGGCGGCGGCCCACTCGTCCAGGGTCGTCAGCAGCTCGCGCACGTCATCGAACCTCAGTCACCGGCCAGCGCCGGGTCGCCGTCCCGCCCCGCGACGGGGACCTCCGGCTCGGCGAGCAGGCGTCGGTAGTCGTCCGGGGTGTCGACGTCGAGCGCGGCGTCCTCCACCGAAAGGGTAGCGACCATGCCCGGAACGGCGCGCAGCAGCGCCCGCAGCCCGGTGTCGCCGCGCGCCGCCAGCAGCTGCGGCCAGAGCCGGCGGTCGGCGACCACGGGCGGTTGGAGCACGCCCCCGGAGCGCGCCGCGGCGGCGGGCAGGCCGCTGCGCCGGTGACGGTCGAGCACCGCGTCGACCAGCGCCGCGCCGACCCGGGGCTGGTCGCCGAGGAGGATGGCGACGCGCTCGATCTCGGGGCCGAGCGCCGCCACCCCGGTGCGCAGCGACGCGCCCATGCCCTCGGCGTGATCGGCGGCGACCACCACCCGCACTCCACGGGTGTCGACGGCGGCGCCGATCCGCTCCGCGTCGGCGCCGAGCACCAGGACGAGCTCGTCGAGACGCGCGCCGCGGGCGGCGGCGAGCGCGGTCCCGAGCAGCGTGGTCCCGGCCAGCGGCAGCAGCTGCTTCGGACGTCCCATCCGCCGCGAGGCCCCGGCGGCGAGCACCACTCCTGCGGTCCGCATCCACCCATCATGCGCCGCGCCGCGCCGGCGGGGGACGAGCACAATGCAGGGCGGACCCGCCGCCTCAGGGAGCCCAGAGTGCACATCGAGAACACCTTCGCCGTCGACGCCCCCGCGGACCGCGTCTTCGCCCTCCTTCTCGACGTGAACAGGATGCTGGGCTGCGTGCCCGGCGCCGAGCTGTCCGAGATCCTCGAGGACGGCAGCTTCCGCGGGCGGGTCCGGGTCCGGGTGGGCCCGGTCAGCGTCGCCTACCAGGCCACCGGCAACGTGGTCTTCCGCGACGACTCCGCCCGCACCGCGGTGCTCGAGGCGGAGGGGCACGAGGCCGGCGGCTCGGGGTCGGCCCGGGCGGTGATGACGGTGACCGTCGGGGAGCGGGGCGCGGGGGCGGAGGTGCTCATGGTCACCGAGCTCACCCTGGCCGGCAGGGGGGCCCAGACCGACCCCGGCATGGTCGAGGAGGTCTCGCGCAGCCTCCTCGGGCAGATGGCCGCCTGCATCGGCGCCCGGCTCGCCGAGCCGCCGCTGCCGCTGCCCACGCCGACCCTCTCCACCGTGCCCGACGAGCCGCCCACCCCGGTCGACCGGGCCCTGTCGCTCGCCCGCGACCGACCGCTGGCGCTGGCCTCGGCGGGGGGCGCGGTCGCCGCCGCCCTGGTGGTGGCGGTGCTGCTGAGGATGCGCGGCCGCCGCTGGTGAGTCAGCGCTTCAGGCTGCGCCGGGGGAGGTCGGCGAGGCGGCGGCCCAGCTCGTCGAGGGCGTCGACGTTGTGGGCCGCGAGGAAGTCGTCGCAGTAGGGCAGCGCCGCCGCCATCCCCCGCGCCTCGGGCGCGTAGTCCTCGGAGCCGAGCAGCGGGTTGAGCCAGATCAGCCGGTGGCAGCTGCGTGAGAGCCGCGACATCTCCCGCTCCAGGACGGCGACCTCGCCGCGGTCCCAGCCGTCGCTGATGATCAGCACCACGGCACCGTGGCCCAGGACCCGCCGGGCGTAGCGGCGGTTGAAGCTGCGCAGCGACTCGCCGATGCGGGTGCCGCCGCCGATGTCGTGCACCTGCTCGGCGGTGTCGGCGAGGGCGTCGTCGATCTCGCGGCGGCGGAGCAGGTGGGTGATCCGGCTCAGGCGTGTCGAGAACACGAAGGTGTCGACCCGCTCCCGGCGGGCGACGGCGTGGGCGAAGACCAGCAGCGCCCGCGAATAGCGCTCCATCGAGCCGCTGACGTCGCAGATGATCACCAGCGGCCGGCGCCGGATCCGCCGGCGGGCCCGCTCCAGCGCGACCGCATCGCCCCCGGTGCGGGCCGCCCGGCGCAGGGTGCGGCGCAGCTCCTCGCGTCCCCGG
>JAQBPI010000072.1 GCA_028287605.1 Chloroflexota bacterium | reverse complement strand
CCGCCTGCCCGCCGGCGCAGCAGCCGCGTTCCCCGTCCTGCCCGGCGCCGCAGCCGCCCCCGCCGCAGCAGGGAGGAGGCGGCAGTCCGAGCCCGCCCCCACGCCGCTTCTGAGCCGTGTGGTGCGGTCAGTGCGTTCTCGATGTTTGAATGCATGCGCCGCGGCCGGGAATGCCAGTATGCTTATCCACCCAACCCACACCCGGCCCGCCCGGTTGGGGATGGGATTGTGGATACCCGTGTCGCCGCCGGGTGACGGCGACGCCGACGACGAACTCCTCCAGCCGGATCTGCCCGTCGCCGCCTCGTCGAGAAGGCCGCGGAGCCACGCCACCCTCACCAACCGCCAACCGCGGTGAGGCGGCTCCGAGGGACGAGCGACAATCGCGGGCAGATCCGGCCTCCTCCATCCATCGGGTGCAACCGTAGTCACTGCATTACCGCGGCCTTGTGCATATCATCCGATTCATGTGTCCACTTTCTGTGCGCGCAGACCTGCCGCCCGAGGCGCCCGCACCGCTGCGGGGGCGTGCCTGGTCGATGCTCAGCAACCACGGCCTCGTCTTCGTCGTCATCGCGCGTGACACGCACGCCCGCGTGCGGGACATCGCCGACCAGGTCGGCATCACCGAGCGCGCCGCCCACCGCATCGTCGCCGACCTCTGCGCCGAGGGCTTCGTCAGCCGCTCCCGGGTGGGCCGGCGCACCGTCTACAAGGTCCACCCCGACCAGCACTTCCGCCATCCGGCGCTGCGCGCCCAGGCGATCGGACCGCTGCTGCAGATCGCGTACGCCGGAGTCAACGGCTAGGCACTCAGCTTACGGGACAGTAAGCTTGGGGTGGGAGCCGTCGCTCGTCGACGAGGAATGCGGCCAGGTGGAACCCCGGCATCTACTGATATAGTCCGTGTCATGTCTGTGGTGCCAGGCGAAGCGGGCTGAGCCGCGGGTGCTCTCGCGCATCTACGTCCCGCTGGACAACTCGGACCACTCCACCGCCTGCGTCAGCGTCGCCGTCGAGCTGGCCGCCGCGTTCGGTGCATCCTGTGTCGGCTCCCACGTCTACGCGGCGCGGATGCACGACTACCGCTTCAAGCAGATGGAGTACACGCTGCCGGCGGAGTACCAGGACGAGGCCGAGCTGCTCCGCCAGCGCCGCATCCACGACAGCCTGATCGCCACCGGGCTGCAGCTCATCAGCGACTCGTACACCGACGTGATGCGCTACCGCTGCCTGGAGCGGGCGGTGCCCTTCGAGGCGCGCGCCATCGATGGCCGGAACTGGGAGGAGCTGGTCCGCGACATCAACGACCCCGCCACCGGCTGCGACCTGGTGGTGATGGGCGCGCTGGGCATGGGCGCGGTCAAGGAGTCGCGGCTGGGCAGCGTCGTCGACCGGGTGATGCGCCGGGTCCGCACCGACACCCTGGTGGTGCGCAGCACCGGCGACCGCACCCTCGAGGAGGGCGGGATCCTGGTCGCCGTGGACGGCTCGCCGCAGTCGTTCGGCGGGCTGCGCACCGCGCTGGCGCTGGGGCGCGCCCTGGGGCGCCCGGTCGAGGCCGCCGCGGTGTACGACCCCTACCTGCACTACGCGGTGTTCAACAGCATCGTCGACGTCCTCAGCGAGAAGGCGTCGAAGGTCTTCCGCTTCAAGGAGCAGGAGGCGCTCCACGAGGAGATCATCGACACCGGGCTGGCGAAGATCTACGAGTCCCACCTCCAGGTGGCGCGCGCCACCGCCGCGGCGGAGGGCGTCGACCTCCCCATCACCCTGCTCGACGGCAAGCCCTTCGAGCAGCTGCTCCGCTTCGCCCGCGAGCGGCGGCCGTGGCTGCTGGTGGCGGGGCGCATCGGGGTGCACTCCGACTCCGCGATGGACATCGGCAGCACCACCGAGCAGCTGGTGCGCCTCGCCGGGTGCAACGTGCTGCTCAGCAGCCGCACCCACGTGCCCCCGCTCGACACCCGCGCCGCCCACGCCGTGGTCTGGACCGACGAGGCCGAGGCGCGGATGGAGCGCATCCCCGCGGGGGCACGCGGCATCGCCCGCACCGCGGTGCTGCGCTGGTGCACCGAGCGCGGCCACACCGTGGTGTCGTCGGGCGACGTCGACAGCGCGGTCGACGAGCTCATGCCCTTCCAGCGCACCCTGCGCCGCATCGGCGAGGTCGCCGCCAGCCTCGACGCCGCGGAGCGCGCCATGCTCGAGGAGCCGCCGGTCGAGCAGGCGCGCGCGCTGTGCACCACCTGCGGCTACGCCGCCAGCGCGGAGGAACCGGTTGTGTGTCCCGTGTGCGGAGGCCCGCCGGAGGGCTTCGAGCGGCTCGACGTCGAGGCGCTGCTCGCCGCCGCCGCCGCCGAGGGCGAGGCGGCCGAGACCGGCTTCGACGGCCGCAGGCTGGGCTGGACCATGGAGGCGCGGGCGCTGCTCCACCAGCTCCCCGCGGGCTACCTGCGCCGCCGGGTCAAGGCGATCGTCGAGAAGGCGGCGCGCACCCGCCGTCTGCCGGCGATCACCGTCGACATCGTCGAGGCCCACGTGCGTCCCGAGCTCGAGGGGCTCGACGCCGCCGCCGGTCCGCATCGCGCCCCCATCACCGCCGCACCCCAGCCCCAGCCGCCGGGGCCGCAGCGGCTGCCCTGGAGCCTCGAGGCCGAGAGCCGCATCGAGCGCATCCCGGAGGGGTTCCTGCGCAACCTCGCGCGCGAGCAGGTGGAGCGCCTCGCCCTGCAGCTGCACGCCGCCGAGGTCACCGCACTCCACGTCGAGGCGGGCATCGCCGAGGCCCGGGCGCAGATGCAGGCCCGGCTGGGCGGCGCCGCCGCGGCCGCCGGCGCCGGCGGCTGCCC
>JAQBPI010000042.1 GCA_028287605.1 Chloroflexota bacterium | reverse complement strand
GCACCCTCAAGGCCTACCACGCCGACGTGGTCCAGCACCTCCACCTCTACGGCGAGCTGCACCGCTTCATCCCCGCGCTCGCCGGCCTGGTCGGCGCCCGGGTGGTGGAGATCCCGGTCAATCACCGTCCCCGCACCCGCGGCACCAGCAAGTACGGGATCTCGCGCACCGTGCGGGTCATCCTCGACCTGCTCACGGTGAAGTTCCTGCTGAAGTACCTGGCGCGCCCGATGCAGTTCTTCGGGGTGCTCGGGCTGATGAGCTTCCTGCTCGGCTTCTGCTCGCTCGCCGGCCTGCTCATCGAGAAGGCGGTGGCCGGCGTCGGCCTGGCGGAGCGGCCGCTGATGATCCTCAGCGTGCTCCTGGTCATCCTCGGCGTACAGTTCTTCTCCATGGGACTGCTCGGCGAGCTGCTCACCCGCATCTACCACGAGGTCGGGCAGCGGCCCCCGTACGTGATCCGCCGCACCGCCGGCATCGAGCTGGACGGGGACGTCACCTCCGACCCGGTGGCCGCGCTCGCCGGGCAGGGCCCCAGCTCGGTGACCCCCGACGTCGACGACCAGGGCCTGCCGGCGCGCGAGCTGCCCGGCCGGACGCGATGGACCAGGGCCGACCGATTCGGTCACGGTCCCGGGCCGGCCTGACCATGCTTCGGGGGAAGCTCACGACGGCGGCCAAGCTGGCCGTCTCCGCCGGGCTGCTCGGGTATGTGGTGCACAAGGCGGGCCTCCGCAACATCGCCGACACCCTCGCCCACGCCAGCCTCGGCTGGCTGGCGGCGGCGATCGCCCTCGGGTTCGCCGCCACCTGCGTCCAGGCGACCCAGTGGCACGCGCTGCTCGAGGCCCACGGGATGCACCGCACCTGGTGGCGGTGCCTCCGCCTGGTCTTCGTCGGGAACACCTTCAACAGCATCCTCCCGAGCTCGATCGGCGGCGACGTCGCCCGGGCGATGATGATGGCCGAGACCCCCGAGGAGCGGGTGCCGGCGGCCTCCACGGTGGTGCTGCAGCGGCTCTGCAACTTCCCCGGGATGATGGTGCTCATGGGTCTCGGCGTCCTCCTGACCCTGGGTGACCCGCACGCCTCCGAGATCCGCCTCGTGGCGGTGGGCGGCCTGCTCGCCGGCGGCGCCGGGCTCGCCCTCTGCATGACCCCGCTGCTCGGCCACCTCGCCGCCCGGCCGATGCTCCAGCGGGGCCGCGCCGGGCGCGTGCTCTCCAAGCTGCTGGGGGCGCTCGACGCGTTCCGCGGCCGCCGCACCGAGCTGGTGCTCGCCAGCGTCCGCGGCACCGGCTTCTGGGGGCTGTCGGTGCTCAACCAGTGGGCCTTCATGCACGCCGTCGGCCTGGGGATCAGCCTGGCCTACGCCGCCATCGTGGTCACCACCATCAACGCGCTCACCATGCTCCCGATCTCCGTCAACGGCTACGGGATCCGTGAGAGCGGCTTCAGCCGGTGGCTGGCACCGCTCTTCGGCTCGGGGCCCGGGGCGACCCGCCTGGCGGCGAGCACCGGCACCGCCGTGGGCTTCCTGCTGGCGGCCCAGAGCCTGCTCTGGGCGGGTATCGGCGTCGTCTTCTGGCTCACCGACCGGCGCCACGACGAGGCCGCCGCCGCCGCCCGCGCCGCCTCGGCCCCCGCACCGGTCGCGGCCCCCGAGACCGAGATCGCCGACGAGACCGCCGAGGCGCCGGCGGGGCGCATGAGCCAGAGGATCGCCTCGTGAACATCCTGATGATCGCCCCGCAGCCGGTGTTCTCCCCGCGGGGCACGCCGATCAGCGTCGTCAACCGCTGCCGGGCGCTCTCCGCCCTCGGGCACACCGTCGACCTGGTCACCTACCCGCTCGGCGAGGACATCGCCATCGACGGCGTCCGCTGGCTGCGGGCCCCGCGCATCCCCGGGATCCGCTCGGTGAAGATCGGCCCCTCGGCGGCCAAGCTGCCGCTCGACGCGGCGGTGCTCGCCCGCGCCACCGCCCGGGTGCTGCGGGGGCGGAAGAGCTACGACGTGGTCCACACCCACGAGGAGGCGGGGGTCTTCGGCTGGTGGTTCAGCCGCCTGCTCGGCATCCCCCACCTCTACGACATGCACAACGGCCTCGGCGTGGTGCTGACCAACTACGGGCTCGGCGAGCGCCATCCCGTGGTGCGCACCTTCGAGTGGCTGGAGCGGAAGATGCTGGGCAGCGCCCGCTCGGTCATCGTGGTGTTCCCGTCGCTGGCCCGCGAGGCCGAGAAGCACGTCCCCGGCACCGACGCGGAGATCGTCTACAACGTCCCCGTCGAGCCCCGTCCCAACCACGCCCTGGCCGCGGAGATGCGCGCCGGGTGGGCGCCGGACGGCGAGCCGGTGGTGCTCTACACCGGCACCCTCGAGCCCTACCAGGGCATGCCCCTGCTGATCGAGGCGATGAGCCACGTGCGTCCCACGCCCGCTGGCCGCCGGCCCCGCCTGGTGGTGGTGGGCGGGCGTCCCGACCAGGTGGCGGGGCTGCGCGCCCAGGCCGACGGCCTCGGCCTCGGCGACCGGGTGCTGCTCACCGGCCTGCGCCCGCCGGCGGAGATGACCACCTGCATGGCCGCCGCCGACGTGCTGGTCTCGCCGCGATCGAGCGGGAGCAACACGCCGCTGAAGATCTACTCCTACATGCACAGCGGCCGGCCGATCGTCGCCACCCGCATCGAGAGCCACACCCAGGTGCTCGACGACCTCTCGGCGCTGCTGGTCGAGCCCGACGCCGCCTCGCTGGCGGCGGGCATCGACGCGGTCCTCGCCGACCCGGCGCTGGCGGCGCGGCTGGGCACGGCCTCGCGCGAGCGCGGCGAGCGGCACTTCAGCATCCGCGCCTTCGTCGAGGGCACCGCCCGCGCCTACGTCAGGATGGGCGCTCCGTACCCCGACCAGCGCACCCTCGACGCGGCGGTCCGCACGCTGGAGCCGGCGGCGGTTCCCGGCGGTGGGGACGACGTCGATGCCGACGTCGCGTGAGCAAGAACTGCGCGCCGGTTCCGTTGACTCACCGGAGGGCCACCGTGGCCCCGCGGCCCGACGGAGGCCGTCTGCGGGCGGGCGGCCAGGAGAGACCCTGAATGTGCGGCATCACCGGATACGCGACCCTCGACCCGCGGCGCGTGGGTCCCATCGACCTGCGCGCCATGAACGACGCCCTCGCCCACCGAGGCCCGGACGACGAGGGGCTCCACGTCGAGGAGGGGTTCGGCCTCGCCCAGCGCCGCCTCGCCATCCTCGACCTCAGCCCCGCCGGCCACCAGCCGATGCAGGGCCCCGCGGACACCTGGATCACCTTCAACGGCGAGATCTACAACTTCCAGGACATCGCAGCAGAGCTCGCATCGCTGGGCATCGGCACCCGCACCCGCTGCGACACCGAGGTGGTGCTCCTCGCCCTCCGCCAGTGGGGGCTCGAGGGCGCGCTGCGCCGCTTCAACGGCATGTTCGCCTTCGGCCACTGGGACCCCTCGACCCGGACCATGACCCTGGTGCGCGACCGCCTCGGGGTCAAGCCGATGTACTACTACGCCGACTCCGAGTGCCTGGTCTTCGCCAGCGAGCTCCGCGCCCTGGAGCGCTGGTCGCGGATGCCGCGGGAGATCGACCACGAGGCGGTCGACCTCTACGTCAGCTACGAGCACGTGCCCGCCCCGTGGACGATGTGGCGCAACGTGCGCAAGCTGGAGCCGGGCAGCTGGCTGCAGTGGCGCGACGGCGTGGTCACGGTGCGCCGCTGGTGGGAGCTGGAGTTCACCGGGCACACCGCCCCGGTGCGCTCGCTCGACGACTGGGCCGAGGAGTGCCGGGCGCGGCTGCGCCGGGCCACCGAGCTGCGCATGATCTCCGACGCCCCCCTGGGCGCGCTGCTCAGCGGCGGCGTCGACTCCAGCGCCGTGGTGGGCCTGATGGCCGACCTCGGCCACACCCCCAAGACCTTCTCGATCGGCTTCGACGACGCCTCGTACAACGAGGTCGAGTTCGCCCGGATGGTCGCCCAGCGCGCCGGCGCCGAGCACCACGAGGAGATCGTCGCCGCCAGCCCGGGGCTCGCCCTCGAGGCGCTGGAGCGGGCCCTCGATGAGCCCCTCGCCGACGTCAGCCTCATCCCCACCTACGCGGTCTCGCGGATGGCGCGGCGCCACGTCACCGTGGTGATCAGCGGCGACGGCGGCGACGAGGTCTTCGCCGGCTACGACTGGTACCGCGCGGCGGCGCTCGCCGACCGCTACCAGCGCATCCCCGGCCCGGTGCGCTGGGCGGTCGACTCGGCGCTGCGCCGGGTGCCTCCGACCAGCAAGAAGAAGGGCCTGGTCAACAAGGTGAAGCGCTTCAGCGAGGGGGTGCAGAGCGGCGCCGGCCTCGAGCACCTGGCCTGGCTGATCCACGCCCATGCCGACGAGAAGCTGCGCCTCTACCGCGGGCCGCTGGCCCCGCTCGCCGAGACCGGCGGCCCCGAGCGGCTGGGACGCTCGCTGCTCGAGGCCGCGCGCGCGGTCGAGCCGCTCTCCCGCCGCCAGTGGGTGGACATCAAGCTCTGGCTCCCCGACGACATCCTCGCCAAGGTCGACCGCGCCTCGATGGCGGTGGGCCTGGAGGCGCGCAGCCCGTTCCTGGACTACGAGGTGGCCGAGTTCGCCGCCCGCATGCCCGCGTCGATGCACCTCGACGGCGGCCTGCGCAAGCGGGTGCTGCGCCACGCCATCCGGCCGCTGGTGCCGGCGGAGATCCTCACCCGGCCGAAGGAGGGCTTCTCGATGCCGATGAAGCACTGGCTTCGCGGCGAGCTCCAGCCGATGATGCGCGACCTGCTCGGCTCCAGCTCCGCAGCCGAGTGGTTCGACACCCGCGAGTGCACCCGGCTGATGGACGAGCATGTCTCCGGCCGCTTCAACCACGCCCACGTGCTCTGGACCCTGGTGGTGCTGCAGCGCTGGCGCGAGCGCAGCTCGAACTCCGGCGCGCTCGCCGAAGGAGCCGCATGACGGGTGCCCCACCACGCGCGGCCGTGGGGGGTGGCTGGCGCGTCCGCTCGGAGCAGGCCACCGTGGCGCTGGTGTGCGCGGTGATCGTCGGCCTGCTCGCCGGGGTGCTCGCCGGCCTGCACGGTCGTGGCGACATCGCCGTCCAGGTGGCGCCGGCGAAGGACGTGGCCGGCGGCGGCGAGCTGGTGCCCCTCCACGCGGTGGTCATCGACCCCGAGCTCAACAGGCCGGTGGTCTTCGTGGTCGTGCGCGGCCGCGCGCTGCGCCAGCCGGTGACCGTCACCCCGCCGCCGGCGGGTGCGACCACGGTGACGGTGCTGTCCGGGCTCTCCTCCGGGGCGCAGGTCGTGGTGGGGCCGCCGCAGACCCTCCGCGAGGGCAGCAGCGTGACCGCCGTCCCCTACCGCGGCGGCCGCTCGTAGGGCCCCGGTGGGCTACTCCTCCTCGGCGCCGCTCATCAGGAAGTAGGCGGCGCAGGCGGCGTCGATGAGGTCGCGGTCGAGCTGGGGCACGCGTCCGCGGAACCGCGCCGCGTGGGTGACGTGCTTGAGGATGTCCCGGGGGTGGACCCCGCGCACGGGCCGCGGCGGGTCGTGGCGCAGGTACCACTGGTGGAGCAGGTAGTCGATGGCGGCCTCCTGGTACTCGATCCCCGCCGCCGCGCACGCGCGCCGCCAGATGGTGCGGAACTCGGGCTCGGTCGGGCCCGGCACCGCCACCTTGAAGTGGAGCCGGCGCAGGAACGCCTCGTCGACCAGCTGGGTGGGCTCCAGGTTGCTGGAGAGGACCAGCATGCACACGAACGGCGCGGTGATGCTGGTGCCGGCGCGGGGCAGGGTGAGGTGGTCGTAGCCCTTCTCGAGCGGGACGATCAGCCGGTTGAAGAAGTTCTGCGGCGTGAGCGCCGCCTGCCGCCCGAAGTCGTCGACCAGGAAGATGCCGCCGTTGGCCTTCATCTGGGTGCTCGCCTCGTAGTAGCCGAGGCTGCGGTCGAAGGCGAGGTCGAGCATCTCCGGGGTGAGCTCGCCGCCGACGATCACCGCGGGACGCTCCACCAGCACCCAGCGGCGGTCGTAGTCGGGGAGGTCGGCGGCGTGGGGCAGGTGGTGGACGGGGTCGAAGAAGCGGATCACCTGGCCGTGGACGAGGAGCGCGTGGGGCACGAAGATCGGCGGCCCCATCAGCCGGCAGAGCGCCTCGGCGATCGAGGTCTTGCCGTTGCCCGGAGCCCCGTAGATGAACAGGGTGTGGCGCTCGTTGACCGCCGGGCCGAGGGTCAGCAGGGTGTCCTCGGCGAGGGTGAGGTGGCCGAGCGCGGCGCGGAGGTCGTCGAGGCTGACCTCGTCCTCGCGCAGGGAGTCCTGCTGGGCGCCCGCCGCGTAGATGTCGAACGGCACCGGGACCGGGCCGATGTACTGGCTGATCTCGCAGAGGTCGCGTGCCCGGGCGCGGCCGGTGGTGGCGATCATGTAGGTCATCGCCGCCCCGATGTCCTCGTCGGGGAGCAGGCCGACGCTGGCGATCCCCTGCCGGAAGCCGGTCGACTGCACGCAGGCCTGGTCGGAGAGGCCCTTGAGCACCTCGCTGATGAACGGCCAGGGCACGCAGATGCGCTGGGCGATCTCCCGGCCCTGCAGCGTCCCGTTGAAGTAGAGGAGCTTGAGGACGATGTCGGAGACGAGGTTCTGGGGGACGCCGAGCTCGTCCCACGACCCGGGCCTCGACGGGAAGTTGCCGGCGGCGGCGCTCGACGGGGCGGAGAGGACGCTCACAGCCGACAGGTTGGCCCACCGCACGGCGGCCCGGCGGTGCCGTGATGGGACCGTCTCCGGATGGCGACGGCCGGGTCAGTGGCTGGCGACGTCGACGACCAGCTGGGTGGGCGCGGCGGCGGCGGGGGCCATGACCCGGACGCAGCCGGGGCCGGCGAGCCCGAGGCCCCAGCTGACCACCCCCTCGAGGGCGCCGGTCTGGCGTGCCTCGCGGAGCTGGGCGAGCCCGGGGTG
>JAQBPI010000039.1 GCA_028287605.1 Chloroflexota bacterium | reverse complement strand
CCGCTCCGCCGCCTGGTCGACGAGCGGGGCCCCCAGGTCGGCCGCAGGGTGGCGCACGAGGAAGTGGGGGTCGGTGGCCCCGGCGAGGAACTCGGGGTGGCGGAGGACGCGCACCAGCAGGTCGCGGTTGGTGGTCACCCCGTGCAGCCGGGCCCTCGCCAGCGCCGACGCCAGCAGCCGCGCCGCCTCGGCGCGCGAGGGCGCGTGGGCCACGACCTTGGCGAGCATCGGGTCGTAGTGGGTGGAGACCACCGAGCCGTCCTCGACGCCGCTGTCGACGCGCACCCCGGTGGGCGCCGGGACCCGGAAGCGGTGCAGGGTGCCGGTGCAGGGCGCGAAGTCGCGCTCCGCGTCCTCGGCGTAGAGGCGCACCTCGATGGCATGGCCGCTGCGCCGCGGCGTCAGCGCCTCGGGCGGCAGCGGCTCACCCTGGGCGACCAGCAGCTGGAGCCGGACCAGGTCGAGCCCGGTGATGCACTCGGTCACCGGGTGCTCGACCTGGAGGCGGGTGTTCACCTCCAGGAACCAGTGCTCGCCGCCGGAGCCGAGCAGGAACTCGACGGTGCCGGCGCCGACGTAGCCGATGGCGCGCCCCGCGGTGACCGCGGCGGCGCCGATCCGCTCGCGCAGCGCCTCGTCGACGGCGACGCTCGGCGACTCCTCGACGATCTTCTGGTGCCGCCGCTGGATCGAGCACTCCCGCTCGAAGAGGTGGACGGTGGTGCCGTGGGCGTCGGCGAGCAGCTGGATCTCGACGTGCCGGGGCGCCTCGACGTACCGCTCGAGGAGGACGGTGCCGTCGCCGAAGGCGGCCGCCGCCTCGCGCCGCGCCGACGCCACCGCCGCCTCGAGCTCGGCGAGGTCGCGCACCCGCCGCATCCCCCGTCCCCCGCCCCCGGCGCTGGCCTTGACCAGCAGGGGCAGGCCCACCTCCGCGGCGAGCCGGGCCAGCTCCTCGGGGTCGGTGGCGTCGCCTGCGGCCACCCCGGGCAGCACCGACACCCCCGCCGCGGCCATGAGCCGGCGGGCCTCCAGCTTCGAGCCCATCGCCGCGATCACGTCCGCGGGAGGGCCGACGAAGGTGAGCCCCGCGGCGGTGCAGTCGCGGGCGAAGCCGGCGTTCTCGGAGAGGAAGCCGTACCCGGGGTGCACTGCGTCCGCCCCGGTGCGCAGCGCCGCCTCGACGACGGCGTCGCCGCGCAGGTAGGTCTCCGCCGCCGAGGCGCCGGGCAGCCGCACCGCCTCGTCCGCCTCGCGCACGAAGGGAGCGCCGGAGTCGGGGTCGGAGAACACCGCCACGGTGGCGATGCCCATCTCCCGGCAGGTGCGCATCACCCGACGTGCGATCTCGCCGCGGTTGGCGACGAGCAGCCGCTCGATGCCGCTCACATGCGGAAGACGCCGTAGGTGCGGGCGCCGCGGACCTCGGCGGAGTGGCACGCGGAGAGCGCGATCCCCAGCACCGTGCGGGTGTCGCGAGGGTCGATGATGCCGTCGTCCCACAGCCGCGCGGTGGCGAAGAGCGCGAGCGACTCGCGCTCGATCTGGCCCTCCACCGCCTGGCGCATCAGCGCGTCCGCGGCCTCGTCGTACACCTGGCCGCGCGCCTCGGCGGCGGCGCGGGCGACGATGCTCAGCACCCCGGCGAGCTGCTGCGGCCCCATCACCGCGATCCGGTGGTTGGGCCAGGTGAACAGGAACCGCGGCTCGTAGGCGCGGCCGCACATGCCGTAGTTGCCGGCCCCGAACGAGCCGCCGATCATCACCGTGATCGCCGGCACCGTGCTGTTGGCGACGGCGTTGATCATCTTCGAGCCGTCCTTGATGATCCCGCCCTGCTCGTAGGCCCTCCCCACCATGTACCCGGAGGTGTTCTGCAGGAAGAGCAGCGGGGTGTCGATGCGGTTGGCCAGCTGGATGAACTGCGCCGCCTTCTCGGACTCCTCCGAGAAGAGCACCCCGTTGTTGGCGAGGATGGCGACCGGGAATCCGTGCACCGAGGCCCAGCCGGTGACCAGCGAGCTGCCGTACAGCGGCTTGAACTCGTCGAACCGCGAGCCGTCGACGACCCGGGCGATCACCTCGCGGGCGTCGAAGGGGATGCGGTGGTCGGCGGAGGCGATGCCGAGCAGCTCCTCGGGGTCGTGCACGGGCGGGTCGGCGGGCTCGGTGGCGCCGGGGCCGAGCTTGCGCCAGCGGAGGTGGGCGAGGATCTCCCGGCCGGCTCGCAGGCAGTCGTGCTCGTCGGTCGCCAGGTGGTCGCTCAAACCGCTGATGCGTGAGTGCATCTCGGCGCCGCCCAGCTCCTCGTCGTCGGCGTCCTCGCCGGTGGCCACCTTGACCAGCGGAGGGCCGCCGAGGAAGACCTTGGCCCGCTGCCGCACCATCACCGCGTAGTCGCAGGTGCCGGGCACGTAGGCGCCCCCCGCGGTGGAGTTGCCGAAGACCAGCGCCACGGTGGGGATGCCGGCCGCGCTCAGCCGGGTGAGGTCGCGGAACATGCGGCCGCCGGGGACGAAGATCTCCGACTGCCGGGGCAGGTCGGCGCCGCCGGACTCGACGATGTTCACCACCGGCAGCCGGTTCTGGGCGGCGATGTCGAGGGCGCGCAGCGACTTCTGCAGGGTGTACGGGTTGGCGGCCCCGCCGCGTACGGTGGGGTCGTGGGCGATGACCACGCACTCGACGTCGCCGACCACGCCGACCCCGGTGACCACGGCGGCGCCGACCTCGTACTCGGTGCCGTTCGCCGCGAGCGGCGAGAGCTCGAGGAAGGGGGCGTCCGGATCGCAGAGCAGCTCGATGCGCTCCCGGGCGAGCAGCTTGCCGCGGGCGTGGTGGCGCTCGACGTAGCGGGCGCCTCCCCCGAGGCGGGCCCGGGCGAGCAGCGCATCGATGTCGGCGAGGCGGCCGAGCATGGCCTCGCGGTTGGCGACGGCGTGGGCGGCGCCGGGGTCGAAGCGGCTGCGCAGCACCGCTGCGGCGGGGGCGGCGGGCGGTGAGCCGCGGTTCACGCCCGACAGGCTAGCGGGCGGGGGCCTGCCCACGTGGTCCGCGCGCGGCGGCGAGCAGCGAGGCGATCGCCATCCGCTCGAGCAGCGGCGCCAGCTCCTCGCGCTCGAGCACGGTGTCGTAGTGGGCCACCGCGTTGAGCATCCCCAGCACGCTGCGCACCGCGGCCCGGGCCTGCTCGTCCTCGAGCTCGGGACGCAGGCGGACGAGGGTCTCGACCCAGTGCTCGAGGTAGGCGCGCTGGCGGCGGCGGAGCCGGCGGCGGTCGGCGCCGGGGAGGCTGTCGTCCTCCCGCGCGTAGACCGCCATCAGGGCGCGCTCGTTGAGGACGAAGTCGACATGGAATGCCACCAGCCGCTCCAGCCGTCCCCGCGGCGAGCGGCCGCGGGCCACCTGGGCCTCGCCGCCCTCGAGCAGCCGCTCGGTGATGCGGTCGAAGACGGCGATGAGGATGGCCACCTTGCTCGGGAAGTGACGGTAGACCGCCGGGCCGGTGATGCCCGCGGCCCGGCCGATGTCGTCGACCCCCACGCCGTGGTAGCCCCTCCCGCGGAACAGCTCGGTCGCGGCGGCGAGGATGAGCTCGGGGCGGACGCCCAGACCCTCGCGCCAACGGCCCGCCGGCTCGGGCTCGGGCTCGGCGCTCCGCGCCCGTCGCGGCGCGGCCGTCTGATTGATCACGCGGCTCTCTGTGGCATCACGACCTTCAAGGGTAGGGGATCCCTATGGCCGGAGTCCGTACCGGTATGGTGTGCCCGTCCCAGACAGGGAGGAGGAACCCCATGACCGTCGACGAGGCCAGGGACTTCGTTCGCAGCAACCACCGCGCCGTGCTCGCCACCGAGCGGGCCGACGGCGGAGTGGCGATGTCGCCGGTCGTGGTCGGCGTCGACGCCGCCGGCGACCTGGTGGTGAGCACCCGCGAGACCGCCATGAAGACCCAGCACGTGCGCCGCACCGGGCGCGCCTCCGTCTGCGTGATGAACGACGGCTTCTTCGGCTCCTGGGCGGTGGTGGAGGGGCCGGCGCGGGTGGTCTCCCTGCCCGAGGCGATGGAGCCGCTGGTCGACTACTACCGCGAGAGCTTCGGCGAGCACCCCGACTGGGACGAGTACCGCGCCGCCATGGAGCGGGAGCGGCGGGTGCTCCTGACGATCACGCCCGAGCGGGCCGGCCCCACCCGCCAGGGCTGATCAGGTGCGCCGGTGCATGGTGGGCACCCCCATGACCTGGTCGAGGGGGCGCACCACCAGCTCGTCGACGTTGACGTGGGGCGGGCGCTCCACCACCCAGAGCACGCACTCGGCGATGTCCTCGCCGGTCAGCGGGGTCATCCCCGCGTAGACCTGGGCGGCGCGCTCCTCGCTGCCGAGGCGGACGACGCTGAACTCGGTCTCCACCGCCCCGGGGTCGATCTCGCTGACCCGCACCGGGCGGCCGAGCAGCTCCTGCCGGAGGGTCCGGGTGACCGCGCGGACCCCGTGCTTCACCGCGGTGTAGCCGGCGCCCCCGGGGTAGGTCTCGGTGGCGGCGATCGAGCCGATGTTCACCACGTGGCCGGGGGCGGCCCGCTCCAGAAGCGGCAGCAGGGCGCGGGTCATGCGCAACAGCCCGAGCACGTTGACCTCGTACATCCGCCGCCACTGCTCGTCGTCGGCCTCGGCGATGGGGGTCAGCCCGTAGGCCCCGCCCGCGTTGTTGACGAGCACGGCGCACTCGTCGAGGGCGGCGACGAAGGCGTCGACGCTGGCCTGGTCGGTGACGTCGAGCCGCATCCAGCGCGCCCCCGCCCGCTCCGCCACCTCGCGCAGCCGGTCCTCCCGGCGGGCGCCGGCGACCACCCGCCACCCGGCGCGGGCGAGGGCGACCACGGTGGCGGCGCCGATGCCGCTGCTCGCCCCAGTGACCACGGCGGTGCCGCGGCTCATGTGGACCGGACCCCGGCCAGCCCCTCGCGGATGCGACGCTCCAGGGCGGCGTCGTCGAGGCCGTCCATGCCCAGCTCGACGGCGACCAGGTCGGCGGGCAGCGCCTGGCCCAGCGACCAGAGGCCGCGCATCTCCGCCCCGGTCTG
>JAQBPI010000018.1 GCA_028287605.1 Chloroflexota bacterium | reverse complement strand
CCGCTCTGCCGCCGGTTTTGACTCGGGGGGGACTGCGTCCCCCCCGTCTAGTCGCAAGACATCGTGCGCTGGCGCGCCCGATGCCGGCTCCCGCCCCCCCTCGCCGGCACTCGCCGGCGGCGCTCGCTTCGCGATCGCTATTCGGGGCGGCCACCCGCCGAGGTACGACGCGAGCAACGCCAAGCGTTGCTCTTGGAAAACCCCACGATCCGCGGAGAGGGCGGCGCAGCGACGCACCGCCGCGAAGGCCGTGATGCCCATGCGGGGCGTCAAGCACCCACCCGTGAAGCCGCTCAGCGGCTCCATTGTGAGCAACGCGCAGCGTTGCTCGTGGTCCCTCGGCCCGTCGACCCTTCACGACGAGCGCGCGAAGCGCGCGTCGCCGGCGAGTGCCGGCGTGGAGGGGGGCGCCGCCGGCATCGGGCGCGACAGCGCACGATGTCTTGCGGCAGACGGGGGGAGGCGGAGCCTCCCCCCGGTAAAAACACCGTGGAGAAACTGCCGCGTACCTCAACCGGCGGCAGAGCGGCCAAACGCGAATCTCGACCGGCGGCAGAACTGCCGAGCATCCCCACCCGCCGGCAGAACGGCCGAGCATCCCGCCGGCGGCGGAACCGCTGTCTGATCCAGGACCTCCCCGGCGGCGTAGATCCGGACATGAACCCTCGAGCCCCACTGCTCCTCTCCGTCACCCTCGCCGGAGCCGCGCTCTCCGGCTGCGGCGCCGCCTCCCCCGCCGCGACCTCGACCGGCAGCGGCGCGGTCGCCATCAAGAACTTCGCGTTCGGGCCCACCCCGATCTCGGTGACCAAGGGAACCGCGGTCACCTGGACGAACCGGGACTCCTCGGTCCATACGGCGACCGCCGTGGACAGATCCTTCGACACCGGGAACATCGAACCGGGCAAGAGCGCCGGCCACACCTTCGACACAGCGGGCACCTTTGCCTACCGCTGCTCCATCCACCAGTACATGACCGGCTCGATCGTCGTGACGGGCTGAGGTGAGGGGCAGCGCCCGCCACCGCCTGCTGATCGCCTGGCCGCGAGGCCTCGTCCGGAGGGGCCTCACCGGCGGCGCCCGCCTGCTGGGAGCGGGCCTCCTGGTCGCGATCGGCCTCGTCCACCTGGCGCTGGCGCCTCAGTACTACAGCGCCGCCGCCTACGTCGGCGTGCTCTTCTACCTCACCTGCGCGGCGGCCTGGGCGACCGGCCTCGGCGTCGTCGCCGGCGTACGGGGCGCCTGGCTCGCAGGCGGCCTGATCGCCGCCGGTGCCCTGGTGGCGCTGGTGGCTTCCGTGACCGTCGGCCTCCCCGGCTTCACCGACAGCCTGTCGGCGCCCTGGGCGGCGCTGTCGCTGCTGCTCGAGGGCGGCTTCGTCGGCGTCTATCTGGTCCTGGCGCTGGTCCGCCACACCCCGCTGCTCGACCCGCCCCGGCACTGAGGGCACGGCCGGCGGCACGGTTGACCATCGCGGAGGCCGATGACATGATCCCGGGACCCTCCGGCACCTGGGGAGAGCCGTGCCCGAATCGCCGCCGACCTGGACGACGTCGAGGCGCTGTCGCGCGCATTCGGTCTGGCCCGGGACCGCATCGAGGCCGGCCAGAGCCGCTTCCAGCGCGCCGCCCTGACCAGCGAGGCGCTGGGCCGTCACGACCTGTCCGCCGTCGTCGAGCAGATCTACGCCGACTGCGGATTATCCAGCCGCCCTCGAGATTGAGAGTTTCGTGCGCTGTATGCCATACGGCCAGGCGACGTGCCGGGGGACGCGATGATCGAGCGCTGGGCAGCGTTCCTCGAGAGGAGCGTGACGCCCTGCGGGAGTTCGGAATCCCGCCCGGGATACGCGGCGATGAGACAGCGCACCGTCAAGCGAGGACGGGGTGGGCGTCTCGTACCCCACCGACGCACTAGGGCTGGCGAGGAACCGTTCGACGGTGTCGAGGTGCACAATCCAATCTTCGAGGTCATCGTCAGCGAACACGCCTTCGATCGCCTCATGGCCCGGTTCTTCCGAGCGCTTCACCGGGGCGCTGCTGGAGTCGCTTCCCTCGGAATGTCTGGCCGGCGTCGCACCGGCCGACATCAAACTTGCGGAGGCGTCGGTCCAATCCGTGTACGCAGAGTTCTTTCAGTTGGCCACCCACGGTGGCGCGTATGGCGGAAACCACCGGCTGCGACTGATCGGCCGCCGGGTCAGTCGCCCCCGACCACGCTCAGGGGCTTCAGCGGCGCCTCCCCCAGCCCCACCGGCAGCGGCTTCCCCTCCGCCAGCAGCCGGGCGTCCTCGTCGGCGATCGCCTCCAGGCGCTCCACGAGGGCGTCGATGAGCTCCGCCTCGGGAAGGGTGGCCACCACCCGGCCGGAGACGAAGAGGGCTCCCTTCTGCCGCCCTCCGGCGATGCCGATGTCGGCGTGCATGCCCTCGCCGGGGCCGTTGACCACGCAGCCCATCACCGAGACCGTCAGCGGCCGGCGGACGCGGCGCAGGGCCTCGTCGACCCGGGCCACCATCGGGTTCATGTCGATCTCCAGCCGGCCGCAGGTGGGGCAGGCGATCAGGTTGGGGCCGCTCGGGGTCTCCTCGAGGCTGGCGAGGATCTGCTTCGCGACCCGCACCTCCTCCTCGGGGTCGCCCACCAGCGAGACCCGGATGGTGTCGCCGATGCCCTCGGCCAGGAGGATGCCGATGCCCATCGCCGACTTGACGCTCCCCGACAGGACTGGTCCGGCCTCGGTCAGGCCCAGGTGGAGCGGGTAGCCGTTGCCGAGAGCGGCGAAGCGGCGGTTGGCGGCGAGGTTGGTGGGCACGTCGCTCGCCTTGAGCGACACCTTGACCATCGACGGCCCGACGCCGTGCTCCTCGAGGATGCGGATGTGGTGGAGCGCCGCCTCGACCATGCGCTCCGCGGTCTCCTCGATGGTCGAGCCGCGGCCGCGGTCGAGGTCCTTGCGCCGGGGGATGCTCCCGGAGTTGACCCCGATGCGGATGGGCACTCCGCGGGCCTTCGCCTCGGCGGCGATGTCGCGCACCTTGGCCGGGTCGGAGATGTTCCCCGGGTTGAGGCGCAGGCACTGCACCCCCGCCTCCAGGGCGAGCAGCGCCAGCGGGGCGTCGTAGTGGATGTCGGCGACGATCGGCACCGGCGACCCGGCGACGATCTCGCGCAGTGCGGCGGCGGCCTCGCGGGTGTCGCAGGTGACCCGCACGATGTCCGCCCCCGCGGCGGCGGCGCGCTCGATCTGGCCGAGGGTGCCGCGCACGTCCTCGGTCTGGGTCTTGGTCATGGTCTGGACGGAGATCGGCGCGGCGCCGCCGATGACCACGGGGCCGACACGGACGGGGACGGTGCGGCGGCGGTTGCTGGGGATCACTGGTTCCCCCGGATGTCGTGCTGGATGGTCACGAAGACGACGAAGGTGAGGATGAGCATCAGCCCCGCGTAGTGGACCGCCATCTCCAGCTGGGGCCGCACCCGGCGGCGGCGCAGCGCCTCGATGACGATGAAGACGAAGCGGCCGCCGTCGAGGAACGGCACCGGCAGCAGGTTGACGACGCCGAGGTTCACGCTCAGCAGCGCCATCCAGGCGATCAGGTCCCGCCAGCCGCCCTGGGCGACGACGCTGGTGGCGCGGACGATCCCGACCGGACCGGTGACCCCGTTGGGGCCGAGCAGGCCGCCGCTGTTCGGGGTGGTGACCAGGGAGTAGATCCCGGTGAAGATCCCGGCCACCTCACGGGGCACCTCGGTGGCCCCGAAGACCAGGGCGGCGGGCAGCGACCGTCCCTGGGCGCCGGCGCTGACCCCGAGCTTCCAGGAGGCGACCGCCTCCCCCCGCGTGGGCACGGGGCCGTCGGTGACGTTGGCGACCACCGAGTCGGTGAAGCGCTGGTCGGGCGCGCCGAGAAGGTGGCCGCTGATGTGCACCGGCCGGCCGCCGCCGAGCAGCACGGCGGGGTCGCCGGTGAGCAGCGGGGTGGAGCCCTGGCGCTGCGGTCTGCCGTCCACGCTCTCCACCACCAGCGCGCCCCGGGGCGGGGCGGTGGCCTTCTCGGCGTCGCCGGGCACGCGCTCGTTGTCGAGGACCAGCAGCGGCGGCACCTGGATGGTGTGCTCGCGCCCCTGGTCGTCGCGGTAGGTGACCTGGATGGGGCGCCCCTGGCTGCTGCTGGTGGCATGGCGCAGGGCGTCGGTGGCGAGCTGCGGATCGTGGGGGTCGACCGCGGCCCCGTCCACCCGCAGCAGCGCCTCGTTGGCGTTCACCCCGGCGGCGGTGAGCGGGCTGTCCGGCTCGACCACGCCCGGCGTCGACGGCATCGAGACCAGGGCGTAGAGGATGGCCGCGAGGATCAGGTTGAAGACGCCGCCGGCGAGGATGGTCGCCGCCTTGCGGGGGATGGTGGCGCGGTAGAAGTTGCGCGGCCCGGCGTCGGGCTCGCCCTCGATCCCCATCATCCCCGCCATCCGCACGAAGCCGCCCGCGGGGATGAGGCGGATCGAGTAGAGGGTCTCGCCGACCTGGCGGCCATAGACCTTGGGACCGAAGCCGATCGCGAACTCGTCGACCCGGATCCCCGACCACTTGGCGAAGAGGTAGTGGCCGAGCTCGTGGATGGTGACGATCACGAAGAGCACCAGGAGGATGGCCGGGATGGTCTGCCAGCCGAAGCTCATGAGCGTCCTCCGGTCGCCGGGGCGCAGGCCCGGCCCACCTCCTCGCGCGCCCAGGCGTCGAGCGCGACGAGCTCGTCGAGGGACGGCGACGCCGGCGCGGGGGCGGCGTCGAGGGTGCGCTCGACCAGCGGCACGATCTCGTCGAAGCGGCAGCCCCCGCCGAGGAAGGCGGCGACCGCGGCCTCGTTGGCGGCGTTCAGCACGCAGGGGGCCGCCCCCCCCGCCTCGCCGGCGCGGCGCGCCAGGCCCACCGCGGGGAAGCGCCGCGGGTCGACCTCCTGGAACTCCAGCGGCGAGGCCGCCGCCAGGTCCACCGGGGCGCACACGCCCTCCAACCGGCGGCCGCCGCTCAGCGCCAGGGCGATGGGCACGCGCATGTCCGGCAGCCCGAGCTGGGCGAGGGTGGCGCCGTCGCAGAACTCGACGCAGGAGTGCACCACGCTGGGGGGATGGATGACGACGTCGATGCGCGCGTACGGCATGTCGAAGAGGAAGTGTGCCTCGATGATCTCCAGCCCCTTGTTCATCATGGTCGCGGAGTCGACGGTGATCTTCGGTCCCATCGACCAGTTGGGATGCCGCAGCGCCTCCTCCACGGTGACCGTGGCGAGCGTGTCGAGGGGACGCTGGCGGAAGGGCCCGCCGCTGGCGGTGAGCACCAGCCGGCGGACGCTGGCGGGGTCCTCGCCGCGCAGGCACTGCCAGAGCGCGCTGTGCTCGCTGTCCACGGGGATGATCGTGGCCCCGCTGGCGGCCGCCCGGGCCCGCACCAGCTCCCCCGCCATCACCAGCACCTCCTTGGTGGCGGTGGCGACGTCGGTGCCGGCCTCGAGGGCGGCGAGGGTGGGGCGCAGTGCGGCAGCGCCGCTGATGCCCACACAGACCACGTCGGCGTCGAGCGCGGCGATCTCGCAGGCCGCCTCCAGCCCAACGGCGCAGCCCTCGGGCAGCACCGCCCCCGGGGGCGGGTCGACGACTGCACTGCGGGGGACGCCGAAGCGCCGCACCACCGCGTCGAGGGCACCGGGATCGTGACCGGCCACCACGCCGACCAGCTCGAAGCGGTCGGGATGGGCGGCGACGATCTCGCAGGCCTGGCGGCCGATCGACCCGGTGGCGCCGAGGAGGACGACGCGCCGCCGGGCGCGGGCGGGGACGTCAGGCTGCTGCAGGATGGCGCTCCAGTGGGGGCTCAGGGGAGGGCGAATGCCCGCAGGTAGCAATATACGACCGGCCCCAGCAGGACCAGGCTGTCCATGCGGTCGAGAAGGCCGCCGTGACCGGGCACGAGCCGCCCGCTGTCCTTGACACCGGCGCTGCGCTTGAGGGCCGACTCGGCCAGGTCGCCTCCCTGCGCGGCGACGCTGAGCAGCGCTCCCAGGGCCACCCCGTGGTACCAGGGAAGGCCGAGCAGCCAGGCGCCGGCCCCCGTGACGACGCCGACGGTGGCCGCCATCGACGCCACCGCCCCCTCGACCGTCTTCCCCGGCGAGATCCGCGGCGCCAGCCTGTGCCGCCCCAGGGCGCTCCCCGCGAAGAGGGCGGCGATGTCGCCGAGCATCGCCGCCGCCAGGGTGGTGCCGACGATGCGCAGGCCGTGGTGGTCGCCCGGGCTCACGTGCCGGCCCAGCACCGCGAGGTAGTAGCCCAGGGAGAGCCCCAGCCAGAGCGCTCCGCCCACCGCCAGCGCCCAGCCCACGAAGCCCGCCCCATCGAGCACCAGGCTGCCGAGCAGCCCGGCGACCACCGCCGCCCCCAGGCCCCACTCCAGGGCCGGCACCTGCTCGGGGAGCAGGAAGCGGTAGAGCAGCCAGCCCGCCAGCGGGTAGAGCACCCAGGCGTGGGGCCGCACCCCGGCCGCGGCCTGGGCCAGCCCCGCGTACTCGTACAGCCCGACGATGGTGGCCAGTCCCGCGACCACGTAGATCGGGGGCCCTCCCTCCCAGAGCGCCGCCGCGAGGACCGCGGCGAGGACGACGGCGCTGGCGACCCGTGCCCCGAGCCTCACCCCCCGTGAGACACCGCCGGCGCCACCTCGTCGGGCGGGTCCGGGGGCGTCTGGATGGCGCCGAAGCGGCGCTCGCGCTCGGCGAAGGCGCGGAGCGCGTTCTGCAGGTCCTCCCGGCCGAAGTCGGGCCAGAGCGTCTCGGTGACGTAGAGCTCGGCGTAGGCCGCCTGCCAGAGCAGGAAGTTGCTGATGCGCAGCTCGCCCGCGGTGCGGACGATGAGGTCGGGGTCGGGCAGCCCGGCGGTGTAGAGGGAGCGCGACAGGTCGGCCTCCTCGAGGCTGCGCAGGTCGGCGCCGCTCTCGGCGAGATCCCGCACCGCGTCGACGATCTCGCTGCGCCCGCCGTAGTTGATGGCGACGTTGAGGATGTTGCCGGAGTTGTGGGCGGTGCGGGCCTCGGCCTGCTCGATCTTCGCCCGCAGCCGGTCCCCCAGCTCCTCGCGGCGGCCGAGGATGCGCAGCTGGATGCCCTCGGCGTCGAGCTCGTCGATCTCGCGGTCGATGGTCTCGGAGAAGAGCCGCATCAGCGCCGCCACCTCGGAGCGCGGGCGCGACCAGTTCTCGGTGCTGAATGCGTAGAGGGTGAGGATGTGCACCCCGAGGCGGTTGCACTCCTCGGTGACCGGGCGGATGGTCGCCACCCCGGCGCGGTGCCCGGCGATCCGCGGAAGCCGGCGGCGGCGCGCCCAGCGCCCGTTGCCATCCATGATGATGGCCACGTGGTGCGGCAGCTCCGGCCGCGAGGGCGGCGGGACGGCGGCGGGGCGGGGTGGTCGCTGCATGCGGGTCACACCTCGAGGATATCGACCTCCTTGCGGTGGGCGATCTCCTCCACACGCGCGATGTAGCGGTCGGTGATCTTCTGGATCTGCGCCAGTCCGCGGTCGATCTCGTCGATGCCCGCCTCGCCCTCCTTCTCCATCCGGCGCACGTGGTCGACCTCGTCGCGGCGGATGTTGCGGATGGACACGCGCGCCTCCTCGGCGTGGCGCTTGACGAGCTTCACGAAGTCCTTGCGGCGGTCCTCGGTGAGCGCGGGCACGGGGATGCGGATGAGCTGGCCGTCGTTGCCCGGGTTGAGCCCCAGCTCGCTCTTCTGGATGGCCTTCTCGATGGCGGTGATGGCGCCGCGGTCGTAGGGCTGGATGACCAGGAGCCGGGCCTCCGGCGCGGTGATGGAGGCGAGGCTCTGCAGCGGCGTGGGTGCCCCGTAGTAGTCGACCTGGAGGCGGTCGATGAGGGCGGGGGTGGCGCGCCCGGTGCGGATGCCCTGCAACTCCTTCTGCAGCGCTTCGAGGCTCTTCTCCATGCGAACCTCGGCGTCCTTCAGCCAGTCCTCGATCATCGCCGCCACTCCTTGGAATCCTCCGGCTGCGCCTCAGCGACTCTCCGTGAACCCGCCGTCGTCCACCAGCGTGCCGATGTCCTCGCCGAGGATCACCCGCTCGATGCTCCGTTCCGCCATCAGGTCGAAGACGACGATCGGGGTGCGATTGTCCATGCACAGGGTCAGCGCGGTGTTGTCCATGACCTCGAGCCCCCGGTTGAGCACCTCGAGATAGGTCAGGTGGGGCAGGCGCTCCGCATCGGGGTGCTTGTGCGGGTCGGCGGTGTAGATGCCGTCGACCTTGGTCGCCTTGAGCACCACCTCGGCGCCGATCTCCGCGGCGCGCAGGGCCGCGGTGGTGTCGGTGGTGAAGAAGGGATTGCCGGTGCCCGCGCCCATGATCACCACCCGTCCCTTCTCGAGATGGCGGATCGCCCGGCCGCGGATGTACGGCTCGGCCACCTGGTGCATCTCGATGGCGGTCTGCACCCGGCAGTCGAGCCCGCGCCGCTCCAGCGCGTCGCGCAGCGCCAGGGCGTTGATCATGGTCGCGAGCATCCCCATGTAGTCGCCGGTGACCCGGTCGACGCCCTGGTTGCTCACCTCCAGGCCGCGGACGATGTTGCCGCCGCCGACCACGATGGCGACCTCGACGTGGTGGTGGGCGACCACCTGCTCCACCTGCTTGGCCATGAACCCGAGGGTGGCGGCGTCGATGCCGTACTGCGAGCCGCCCATGAGCGCCTCGCCGCTCAGCTTCACCACCACGCGCCGCCAGCGGGGGGTGGGACCCTCCTCGCCGGCGGCCGGTGGCTCGGTCAACTCGGCGACGCCGCCGGCACCGGGTTCGGCGCTCAGGACTCGGACGGCGCGACGGCGCCGTTCCCACCGCCATCTCCGGCCTGGCCGCCCTCGGCGACCTCGCCGACCTCGAAGCGGGCGAAGCGGGCGACGCTGACCTTCTCGCCGAGCCTGGCGGTGGCCTCGGTGACCAGCTCGCCGACCTTCTTCCTCCGCCTCTCGTCCTTCACCCAGACCTGGTCGACCAGGCAGACCTCGCTGTAGAAGGCCTCGAGCTTGCCGTCGACGATCTTCTCGACGATGTTCGCCGGCTTGTCGGCCACCTGGGCGCGGTAGATCGCCTTCTCCCGCTCGACGATCTCGGCGGGAATCTCCTCGCGGCGCACCCAGCGCGGCCTGGCGCCGACCACCTGGAGGGCGAGCTCGCGCGCGAGTGCCCTGAAGTCGTCGGTCTTGGCGACGAAGTCGGACTCGCAGTTCAGCTCGAGCAGGGCGCCCTGCGTCGGAGGCGCGCCTCCGGGGCGGTGCAGGTAGGCCTCGATGATGCCGTCGCTGGCGGTGCGGCCCGCCTTGTCCTGGGCCCGTGCCATGCCCTTCTGGCGGAGCCAGTCCTTGGCCTTCTCCACGTCGCCCCCGGCCTCGGTGAGGGCGCGCTTGCAGTCCATCATCCCCGCCCCGGTCATCTCGCGAAGCTGCTTGACCTGGGCGGCGCCGATCTCGGCCACCTACGCCTCCTCCGTGCCTGCGGTCGCGCCCGCCATCTCGGTGCTCTCCTGGGAGGCGGCGTTGGCCGCGGCCGCCTCTGCCCGCGCCGCCTCCGCGGCGGCCTCGGCGGCCGCCTGCTCGGCGGCCTGACGATCGCGCATCTCGCGCTCGCCGAGCATCTGCTGACCCTCGACGATGGCGTCGACCAGCAGCCCGGTGATCAGCCGCACCGCGCGGATGGCGTCGTCGTTGCCGGGGATCACGTGCTGGATCAGCTCGGGGTCGACGTTGCTGTCCGCGATGGCGATGACCGGGATGTGCAGCTTGTTCGCCTCGGTGACCGCCAGCCGCTCCTTGCGGCAGTCGACCACGAAGAGCGCACCGGGGAGGCGCTTCATCCCCGCCATCCCGCCGAAGTTGCGCTCCAGGCGGTCGAGCTCGTCCTGGTTGACGTTCGCCTCCTTGGCGCCCATCCGCTCGAAGTCGCCGCGCTCGTGGGCGGCGCGGAGGTCGGCGAGGTTGCGGAGGCGGCGCTGGATGACCCCGAAGTTGGTGAGCATGCCGCCCATCCACCGGTGGGTCACATAGAACTGTCCGCTGCGCTTGCAGCCCTCCTCGATGGTGTCCTGGGCCTGCTTCTTGGTGCCCACGAACAGGATCTTCTCGCCGCCGGCGACCAGGTCGCGGGCGAACTCACAGGCCTCGTCCAGCATCGCCTGCGTCTGCTGCAGGTCGATGATGTGGATGCCGTTGCGCGCCGCGAAGATGTACGGGCGCATCTTGGGGTTCCACCGGCTCGTCTGGTGACCGAAGTGGACTCCGGCCTCCAGGAGCTGGCGCAGGGTAGCCACAGGCACGGTGCCTTCTCCTCCAGCGTGGGGTTGTTGCCTCCCCCCGGCGTTCGTGACACGCCGGCGATTCCCGGGCCTCTTCCGGCCCGGTCACCCTCGCCGGCGACCACCGGGGGTGTGTGATGGCGGGGAGTTTAGCTATTGGGGGGGGATGCTCGGCCGATCTGCGGGCCGGGTGGGTGGGCCACGGCCCCTTGTCGCACCGGTTCTGACCGGGGGAGGCGTACGCCTCCCCCGTTCGCGCCAAAGACATCGCAGGACCGTCAGCGTATGAACTGGCGCGTCCGTTGGGCGATGCCGTGGCGCACCCCCTCCACGGCCGGACTCCCGGCCGGCGCTCCCTTCGGTCGCGCTTGCGTCTTCGGTCCACCGGAGCCGCTACCAGGCGGAGCGACTTCGTCGCGGGTTCTTCAGAAGACAAAATGCGCCGCAGGCGCTCCGCCTGGTACCTCGGCGGGTGGCGCAAGGACGAAAGCGAGCGAAGCGAGCGTCGCCGGCGAGTGCCGGCGTGGAGGGGGCGCCCCTCGGCATCGCGCAAGCGAAGCGCCGCGCGATGTCTTTG
>JAQBPI010000246.1 GCA_028287605.1 Chloroflexota bacterium | reverse complement strand
AGCGTGGCCACCGGGCTGGCGGTGACGTGGAAGGCGAGCACGTTGACGCCGGGGTGGAAGAACTGGCCGAGGTTGAAGAGGTTGAGGACCTCGGCGCGGATCCCCTTGCCGGTGAAGGCCCGCTGGTTGCGGTAGGTGAGCAGGTCGCCGTTCAGGTAGATGCCGTAGGGACCCGAGGCGGCCACCCGCAGCCAGCCGTCGCTGGGCTGGCCGGGAAGGTTGACGGCCACGCTCGCGGCCAGCTCCCTGGTCTGCACGGGGGCCCCGATGACCTCCGCGTTGAGCGACGGGTCGGAGTTGACGGCGTTGAGCGGCTGCTCCATCACCGGCTCGGGCACCGAGGCGTGCGCGGCGGTCCGCACCGTCGCCGAGGCCACCGCCGCGGGCCAGGCGCTGGCGTCGTACTTGACGCTGAAGAACTGGGGCACGTGGAGGCTGCCCCGCGGCTTGACCAGGGCGACGTTGGAGGTGGCCCGCCACCCCGGCGACGAGGTTGTGAGGTCGGTCACCCTTCCGCCGCTGACCAGCACCAGGCGGGCCCGCATCGAGGCGGTGCCGCCGTCGCCGTTGCTGATGCCGAGGGCGACGGTGTTCTGCCCCGCGGTCAGCCAGCGGGTGAGGTCGACGGCGTGCGCCTTGGCGGGCACGCCCGACTTGACGTCGCTGGCGTCGCTGTCGACGCGGCGGCCGTTGACGTAGGCGTCGTACCACTGGTTGGCGTCGACCCAGAGCGTGGAGCTGCTGGGCACCCCCTGCAGGGGCAGGTCGAAGTGGAAGTAGGAGCGCGAGGCGCCGCTGCTCGCCTGGATCCACCTGGCGCCCTTGAAGTCGACCGAGTACATGTGAGCGGCACCGCGGTGGAAGACCTCGGTGCGGAAGCTGCCCAGCCACCAGCCGGTGGCGGCGACGATGAGGAAGGCGGCGACGAGCTTCAGGCGCATCAGTGCTTCCTCGGCTCGGAGACGTAGAGGCCGGCGGCGAGGCTGCGCGCCAGCGAGTTGTTGAACTCGGTGTCGAGGGTGATGGCGGTGAGCAGGTGGGTGCGGGCGTCGCCGAGGCGTCCCATCGAGCTCTCGCTCAGCGAGATGTACGTGTAGGCCGAGGAGCGCACGTTGGGATCGTTGGTCAGCTGGATGGTGCGCAGGAACTGGCCGATGGCGTGGTCGAAGTCGCCGCCCTTGTAGAGGATGCGACCGAGCGCGTAGTGAGCCGCGGGGAGGTCGCCGTAGGGCTGGGAGACGATCGCCTGCATCAGGCCGCGGTCCTGGCTGATCAGCGCGACCTTCCGCGCCTGGGAGATCAGCTCCTGGACGATCACGGGATTCTCCGGCGCCTTCTCCGCCGCCAGCTGGAGGTCGGCGAGCTGGTTGACGGTGTCGTTCTGGGTGCCGAGCGCCTTGGCCTGGGCGTAGAGGGCGAGCGGCGAGCCGCTGTCACCGGAGGCGCCGAGGGCGCGGCCCAGCCCGAACTGGAAGTTGGCGTTGAAGCGCAGCAGCGGGTTGAGGCGCTGTGCGTAGTCGAAGAGCTGGGTGGCGCGGCTGTACTCGCCGGCCTGCGAGGCCTGCTCCGCCGAGGTGGCGATGTAGTTGGCGAAGGCGCCGCGGCCGAGGAGGATGCCGAGCACCACGCCCGTGGCCAGCGCGCCCCACCGCAGGCGGCGGTCCGAGCCCAGCCCGCGCGCCAGCGCGCCCAGCCCGAAGGCCAGGATCAGGAGGCCGCCGAGCAGGCTCATCACCCACCCGGGCCGCAGGTCGGTGGCGATGGCGCGGGTGCTGCCGCCGATCGGATAGAGCAGCACCGAGGTGGGGCCGCTGCGGGGGATGCTGTAGCCCAGCTGGGAGGTGATGGAGCGCATCTCGGCGTTCTGCTGGTTGATGTGCTGGACCAGCTGGAAGTCGCTGATCGCCGACTGGAGCACGAAGAGGACGGGCAGGAGCAGCATCACCGCGCCGCACACCGCGAGGGCGGCGGTCGCCCGCCCCCGGCCGCGGACCAGCAGGGTCGCCGCCACCACCAGCGCCACCGCGGTGAGGCTGCCGTAGGAGATCAGCCGCGAGTCGGGCATGCCCGCCGCCACCACCCGGAGGTCGACGGCGTGCCGCTCGGTCTCCAGGGCGACACCCAGCCACGGGAAGTTCAGCCCCAGGAGGCCGAGCAGCAGCCCGAGGATGGGGACCAGCACGGGCAGGCGTCGGAGCAGCCCCCGCGGCTCGCTGACCCGTCCGGGCCCCAGGCGCGGGGTGCTGTCCCCCGTTTCGACGGCGGGGCGCACGGGGGTGGCGATGGTCACCTATCCCTGCTGCGTCTGCACGATGCGGATGGCGTCACCTTCCTGCAGGGGCTGGCTGCTCGAGATCACGCACACCAGGTCGCCGGCCTTCAGCCCCTGGAGCACCTCGACGTAGGTGCCGTCGGAGACGCCGATCTCGACGTGCTGGCGGTGGACCACCTGGCCCTCGACCAGGTACACGGTCGGGTCCTGGTCGAGGTTGAGCACCGCGCTCCGCGAGATCACCACCGGGCTCGAGTGGTCGACGGTGAGCCGCACGTACGCCTTGAGGCCGGGCACCACCCGCTGGTCGGGGGTGTTGGGGGCGTCGATCGAGACCTGGAAGGTCTGGCCGTTGGGATCGGCGCCAGCCGCGATCAGCACCACCCGCCCCTGCAGGCCGACGCCGGTCAGGTTGGTCAGGCTGATGCCGGCGGCCGCGCCCTCCTTGACCGCCTGGCGGTCGGCGATCGGCAGGTTGGCGCTCACCTGGATGTGGGTGAGGTCGAGCACGGTGAGCAGCACCTGGCCGGGCGAGGCGTAGCCGCCGGGCTGGATGCTGACGTTGCCGATCACCCCGTCGATGGGCGAGAGGATCTGGCTGGCCCGTCCCTGGGCGATGTCGATCTGCTGCTGCACGATCGCCTGCGCGCCCTGGTAGCTGTTGATCTGCTCGGCGAGGGCGGTGGCGGTGGCGGTGTCACCGTGCGCCGAGGCCAGCTTCATGCGCTCGGTGGCGGCGTCGATCTGCGAGGCGAGGAGCTGCAGCTTGGCGTTGAGCTGGACGGCCTGCGCCTGGAAGGGAGTCGGGTCGAGGGAGATCAGCGGCTGCCCGCGACGCACCTGGACGCCGGGGCGGACGCCCACGTCGGTGACCAGGTCGCGGAAGTCGACGCTGACCGGGATGGTGATCCCGGCGGCGGTGGTCCCCGCCCCGCCCGGATGATCGGACACGGTGCGAGCGCCGGCCTTGTAGACGATGGCGTCGCGGACCGAGGGGCTGCCGCAGCCTGCCAGTGCGCCGGCAAGGGCCAGCATCACTCCGGCCGCTGCGGGCACACGGAGGCGGGTGGTTCTCATTGGTCTCCCCGAGAGTGGTGGCCCCGATGGGTCCAGAGATGCAACGCGGGGAGCCGCAAAATCCTGCCCCGGCCCCCCGGGGGTTCCCGCGGGTTCGCAGTGGTCGGGTGCGGAATCCGCGGGGTGGGGAGCGGGAGCGCACGGTTTTCCCCGCCAGGTCCGTTGTGGAGATGGGGCTGGGTGTCCGGCCGGCGCGGCCGAGAGCCGTATCTTTGTAGGAGTTGGAACTGGTGGACGTGTCACCATGAGCGCTGTGCAACCGCCGGACGCCGCCGATCAGGATCCGACCCTGGATGACCCGGGCCGGGTGATCGACCTGCCGGCAGGCGCATTGTCCTCCACGCGGAGGGCTCGTGGGCGCACCTCCCGCTCCTCCCGGACCAGCCGTCCCCCGGCGAACGCCGATCTCGGCGCCGCCCTCGAGGCCTCGCTGGCCGACGTGACCGCGGCCGCCGAGCGGCTCGGCGGGGAGGGCAGCCCGCCCACCCCCCGGAGGGCTGCCCCACGGGCGCCGCGTCCGGTCTCCTCCTCGCCCGCCCCCGCGGAGGGTGCGACCGCCCCGGCGCCCCCGGCCCGGCCCCGCGC
>JAQBPI010000172.1 GCA_028287605.1 Chloroflexota bacterium | reverse complement strand
CGACCCCATCCGCCCCTACCTCGACTCGGTGACGGTCACCGGCACCGGCGTGGCCCTCGGCTTCCACCGTCCCGGGCTGCTCCAGACCACCAACGCCTGCAGCTAGCTAGCCGTCAGCGCCGCAGGGGGAGGCCCCCTCCGGTCTGCGCGTGAGCGCAGGACACGGGACATCCGCGGCATCCCACCGTCCGGCAACGGACGGGTCACGGGGTTCAGGCAGGCCGTCCGGAGGCTCCGGGCGCGTGGTACCACTGGCACCGATACCGCTACTGGGAGGCCTCTCGTGCTCCGTCGCCGCATCCTCGTCGTGGACGACGACCCCCGACTCCTTCACGTCGTCTCGATGTACCTCACCATCGAGGGCTACGACGTGGATGCCGAGCTCGACGGGGCCGAGGGTCTGCGCAGCCTCGAGAGCGCCCGACCCGACCTGGTGATCCTCGACATCATGATGCCCGGCATCGACGGCCTCGAGGTCTGCCGGCGGATCAAGAGCGACCCGCGGACGCGCTCCATCCCGGTGCTGATGTTCACCGCGCTGAGCGGTGACGACGACGTCGAGAGCGGCCGCGCGGCGGGCGCCGACCGGTTCATCAACAAGCCCTTCAGCCTGGTCGGCCTGGCCACGGTGATCCGCTCGTACCTCGCGGAGGGGTCGACCCTGGCGGTCTGACCCGGGCTCAGCCCGCGGGGCCGGTGTCGATCTTCCAGTCGCCGTTCTGCTTCTTGAGCCGGATGTCCTTGTTGACCCCGGTGAACTTCACGGTGACCGTGGCGGTGTCGCCGTTGACGGTCACCCCCGAGAGCACCGCGCTGCGATAGATCGCCTTCTCGTCGTCCTTGAGGGTGGCCGCCTCCTGCTTGAAGGCGGTGGCGCAGTCGCTGGTCTGGGTCTGGGCCCTGACCTTCTCGACGAAGACCCTGGCGGCGTCCGCGGTGAGCAGGGCGCAGGCGGCCTTGCCGTTGTCGTCGAGCACCGCCTGGATGTAGCCGCGCACCGCGTCCTTGATCCGGTCGCCGTCGGAGGCGCCGCAGGCGCTCAGGCAGGTCGACGCCGCCATCGCGGCGAGGCTGAGCGCACGGAGGCGCGGGCGCGGCCGGGAATTCGCGAGCATCGGCGGGGATGTTCCCACCTGCCGCGGTGCTCGTGCATCGCCCGGCGCGATCACGGCCCTGTGAGACGATCCCGACATGACCACCCGCGAGTGGGACGCCGCCACCTACGACCGCATCTCCGCCCCCCAGCTGCGCTGGGGCCTGGCCGTGCTCGAGCGCCTCGCGCTGGCCGGGGACGAGCGCGTCCTCGATGCGGGCTGCGGCAGCGGGCGGGTCACCGAGCGGCTGCTCGAGCGCCTTCCGCGGGGCACCGTGGTCGCCCTCGACGGCTCCGAGGCGATGCTCCAGGAGGCGGCGCGGCGGCTGGCGCCCCATCTCTCCCGCGTCGAGCTGGTCCATGCCGACTTGGGCCAGCCGCTGCCCGCCATGGCCCCCGTCGACGCGATCCTCTCCACCGCGGTCTTCCACTGGGTGCCCGACCACGACGCCCTCCTCCGCCACCTCGCGGCGGTGATGCGTCCCGGTGGCCGCCTGGTGGCGCAGTGCGGCGGCGCCGGCAACGTCGCCTCGGTGCTGAGGGCGGCGTGCGAGGCCGGCGAGGGCTGGGATGGCCCGCAGCACTTCGCGACCGCCGGGGCCACCCGCCGCCGGCTCGAGGTGGCCGGCTTCGTCGAGGTCGAGACCTGGCTCCACGAGGAGCCCACCGCCTTCGAGGCCGGCGAGCAGCTCACCACCTTCCTGCGCACCGTCATCCTCGGCGCCCACCTGGAGCGGATGCCGCCGGAGCGGCACGACGCCTTCGTCCAGGCCGTCGCCGCCCGGCTCGGCCCCCACCCGGTCGTCGACTACGTCCGGCTCAACATCCTCGCCACCCGGGGGTCGCCGGGGCGGCGGGCGGAGTCCGCCGAGCCGTGACCGAGCCGCGCCTCAGCCACCTCGACGAGCACGCCACCGCGCGCATGGTCGACGTCTCCGCCAAGGCGGAGAGCGAGCGGGTCGCCGTCGCCGAGGGACGGGTGCGCTGCGACGCCGCCACCCTGCGGCTGGTCGAGGCCGGGCTGGCGGCCAAGGGCGACGTCCTCGGCGTGGCCCGGGTGGCGGGGGTGCTGGCGGCCAAGCGCACCGCCGAGCTCATCCCCCTCTGCCACCCGCTGCCGCTCACCCACGTCGACGTCGACCTCGCCTGCGACGCCTCCCTCCCCGGCGTGCGCATCCGCGCCACCGCGCGCACCGTGGGCCGCACCGGGGTCGAGATGGAGGCGCTCACCGCGGTCGCCGTCGCCGGGCTGACCGTGATCGACATGATCAAGAGCACCGACCGCTGGGCCACCCTCGAGGGCGTGGGGATGGTCGCCAAGCGGGGCGGGAAGAGCGGCAGCGTCGAGCGGCCGCCGGAGCGGGCGCTGTAGCTGCGCCGGGGCTGTGGCGCGGCGGTTCGACCGCCGGTCGAGATTCGCGTCCGGCCGCTCTGCCGCGGGTGGAGAGGCGCGCGTTCTGCGGCCGGTGGAGATGCCCGGCGGTTCTGCCGCCGGTGGAGATTCGCGGGGGGCCGCTCTGCCGCCGGTTCTTACCGGGGGGAGGCTGCGCCTCCCCCCGCTCATGCCAAAGACATCGTGCGCTGGCGCGCCCGATGCCGGCCCTGCCCCCCTCCACGCCGGCGCTCGCCGGCGACGCGCGCTTCGCGCGCTTGTCGTGAAGGGTCGACGGGCAGAGCGACCACGAGGAACGCTGCGCGTTCCTCACACCCACCCCCCGAGCGGCTTCCGGGGTGGGTGCTTGACGCCCCG
>JAQBPI010000160.1 GCA_028287605.1 Chloroflexota bacterium | reverse complement strand
ATCCCGCCGCTGACCGCGAGCGCACCCGCGACGGCGGCGAGCTCGAGCGTGGCGGGGAGGAAGTCGGCGATGTCGTCGCGCACCGCCCGGCGGGTGTGGAGCGACTCGCCGAGGTCGCCGTGCACCGCCCCGCCGAGGTACGTGACGAACTGCACCGTCATCGGCCGGTCGAGCCCGAGCCGGTGGCGCTCGCGCTCGACCGCCTGCTGCGAGGCGTTGGCGCCGAGCCGGACCTTGACCGGGTCGGCGCGCACCGCCATGCGCAGCACGAAGACGATGGTCACCAGGCTGAGCAGGACGAGGAGGGCGCCGCCCAGCCGTCCCAGCAGCAGCCGTCTCACCTGCGGCCCATGGCGCCGAGGTCGAGCGACCACGCGTAGTTCGGGACGTGCTGCACGCCGGTGAGGTCGGAGCGCATCACCATCCAGTCCTTGATGTTGGCGATGGGCAGCAGCACCCAGTCGGCGAGCATCAGCTGACCGGCCTGGCCGTAGGCGGTCTTCTGCACCGCCGGGTCGGTGGAGCGCAGACCCTGGTCGAGCGCGGCGTCGACCGCCGGGTTCGAGTAGCCGAAGAAGTCGAGCCCGCCCCCGGTGCCCCAGAGGATCCGCGCCCAGGTGTCGGGATTGGCGGCGTCGGGGGTGTTGGTGGCGAGGAGCATGTCCGGGGCCTTGGTCAGGTCCTTGACGAAGTCGTAGGTCTGGGCGTTCTGCACCTCGCGCAGGGTCAGGGTGATCCCCGCCCGCGCCGCCTTCTGCTGCATCAGCTCGGCGGCGCGCCGCTGCACGCCGCTCTCGTCGGCGACGTAGGCGAAGTCGAGGGTCAGCACCCCGCCGGGGATGGCCGCCCTCGCCGCCACCGGGTCGTCGGTGTACCTCACCGGCGACGCCGCGGGGTCGAGGATGTCCAGCGGATAGGCGCCGGTGGCGAGGGTGCCCAGCCGGCCGTACACCTGGCTGACGACATCGGGGATGCCGAGCGACCTCGCGACCGCCTCGCGCGCCGCGGCGGTGCTCACCGCGGGCTTCGCGGGATTGAAGTACACCAGCGGCATCAGGTACGCCTTGAAGTCCTTCTCCACCAGCTGCGGGTTCGACTTCGCGGAGTCGAGCTCGGCGACCGGGTAGGCGTGGAGGATGACGTCGAGGTCGCCCTTGTCGAGCTTCTGACGCTGGGTCGAGAAGTCCGCGATGATGTCGATGTCGACCTCGCGGAAGAACGGCCTGGTGCCCCAGTACCGCGGGTTCCGGGTCAGCGTGTAGCGGCGGCCGCGCTGGAACGACGAGAGCACGAACGGACCGGTGCCGGCGCCGTGGCTCTGCAGCCAGGTCTGGGCGTGGTCGCTGCCCGCATGCGCGGCGAGCACCGCCGGGTTCACCGCCTTCGGGCCCCAGCTCGAGGCCATGTAGTCGAGGAAGGCGCTGACCGGCTTCCTCAGCTTGACGGTGAAGGTGGTGGCATCCGGCGTCTCGTAGTGGTCGACGTCGGCGAGCATGTAGGCGGGCGCGGAGTTGACGTCGGTGCGGCGCTGGAACGCCGCCGCCACCGCCCTGCTGTCGCAGGGCGTGCCGTCGTCGAAGACCACGCCCGGGTGCAGCGTGAAGGTGTAGGTGAGGCCGTCGTCCGACCGTGTCCACGTGGTGGCCAGGTCGCCCCGGAACTCCCTGCTGTCCGGCTTGTAGCGGATCAGGTTGTCGTACACGGGGAGAATGGTGGTCAGTCCCTCGATGTCGTAGAAGACGTCGGGGTCGGGCGTGGTCTGGTCGCCGTAGTAGGCGAGGTGGAGGACGTCGCTGGGCGCGGCGGCGGTGCCGCTTCCCGACGCGCTGCTTCCGCAGGACGTGGCCAGCGTGGCCGCCGCCAGGATGCCGAGGGCAGCGCGTCGGTTCATCGGTCTACCTCCTCCCAGACTGGTCAGCCACGGCGGGTGTCGAGGCTGCGGATCGCGTCCCCGGTGAGGTTCGCGGCGACCGCAAGGACGAAGACGGCGGCCGCGGGGATGAGCGGGATCCAGGGGTGACCGAAGAAGTAGTCCTGGCCCTTGGCGACCATGGAGCCGAGCTCCGGCGCCGGCGGCGGCGCGCCCAGCCCGAGGAAGGAGAGGCCGGCGAGGGTGAGCACCAGGTTCTGCACGTCCAGGCTCGCGGTGACGACGACCGGCCGCAGCGTGCCGGGGAGGATGTGGCGCAGCACCAGCCTCGACCGCCCCACCCCGCAGAGCCGCGCCGAGTCGACGAAGGGACGGTGGGCCAGCGACCGCGCCTCGCCGCGAACCAGCCGCGCGTACCACGGCCACCAGACCACGGCGACGGCGAGCAGCGTATGCGTCAGGCTGGGACCGAGGGCGGCGACCACGGCGATCGCCAGCACCGGCCCGGGGAGGGCGAGGAAGACGTCGGTGAAGCGCATCAGGGCGGCGTCCACGACGCCGCCGCGCAGGCCGGCGACGAGCCCGACGGCGCCGCCGGCGAGCACCCCCGAGCCGATCACCACCACGCAGCTGCCCAGGCTGGCGCGGAGCCCGTGGAGGACCCGGACGAGGATGTCGCGGCCGAGGTCGTCGGTGCCGAAGAGGTGGTGCGCGGAGGGCGCTGCGAAGGGGTCGGCCACCGCGGTGGTGGGGTCGGTGCGCAGCAGCACGGGGCCGACCAGCGCCACCAGCACCAGCAGCAGGAACACCGCGGCGCCGGCGAGGTCGAGGCCGGAGACGGCGCGCAGCCGGCCGGCGAGGTCGACGGACATCCTGCGGCGCGGTCGCACCGGGACCGCCGCCTCCGGGAAGGGCCCGGCTACCGCCACCGGCCTCGCCCCGGCACCGCGGCGATGAGCTCGCGGGTGTACTCGGTCCCGGGCGATCCGCAGATCCGTTCCGCGGGGCCGCTCTCGACCACCTCGCCGTGCCGCATCACCAGCATGCGGTCGCCGACGTAGCGCGCCGCGGCGAGGTCGTGGGTGACGAACACCACCGCCATGCCGAGCTGGTTGCGCAGCCGGCGGATGAGGTTCAGCGCGCCCGCGGCGAGCGAGGCGTCGAGCGCGGAGATGGGCTCGTCGCAGAGGAGCAGACGGCAGTCGTCGGCGACCACCCGGGCGAGGGCGACGCGCTGGCGCTGGCCGCCGGAGAGCTGGGGCGGGCGCGCCCACGCGGTCGCCCAGGGCAGCCCCACCCAGGCGAGCGCCTGGCGCACCCGCTCGTCGCGCTCGTCCGCGGGCAGCCGGCGGATGCGGTCGGCGACCTGCTCGCCCACGGTGAGCCACGGGGTCAGGCTGGAACCGGGGTCCTGGAAGACCATCAGCGGGCTGGTGCCCTCGGCGAGCGTGACCCGGCCCGAGGTGGGCCGCTGCAGGCCCGCGATCACCCGGAGCAGGGTGGTCTTGCCGCTCCCGCTCTCGCCGACCACCGCCACCGCCTCGCCGGGCGCGACCTCGAGGCTGACCCCGCGCAGCGCGTCGAGGTGTCCGCGGCGGAGCCGGTGGCGGACGACCACGTCCTCCACCCGCACCCCGCCGGCAGGCGTCGCCCGGGGCTGCCGTCGCGACCGCTGCGACTCCCCCACCCGGGAGGCCGCCGCCGCGCCCGGGACGATGCAGGCGCTGAGCCCGTCGTGGGTCGGCGCCGTGGCGGGCGGCGGCGGACCTCCCTCGGTGCAGGCCTCGGTGGCGGCGGGGCAGCGGGGGCTGAACGCG
>JAQBPI010000155.1 GCA_028287605.1 Chloroflexota bacterium | reverse complement strand
GCCGGCCTCGACAACCGCGGCGTCGTCGCCGGGGCCGCCCACCCAGTCGCTGGGCCCGAGCACCTCGCTCACCAGCGCGAGCGAGGCCTTGGCGCGCAGCCCCGGCCCCTCGCGGACCGCCCGCACCACCGCGTCGAGCTCGCTCACCGCCGGGCCAACTTGCACGAGACGAAATGCGCATCTACTATCGAAGAAATGCCGCGCCCCGACTTCCTCGCGCTGCCCACGCGCAGCCCGAAGCCCCGGCGGGCCGGGATCACCCACGTGCTCGACCGCGGGATGCCGCTCCCCGAGATGTCCGCGCTCCTCGACGTGTGCGCCGGGCACGTCGACGTCTGGAAGCTCGGCTGGGGCACGGCATACCTCGACCCACGGGTGGCGGACAGGGTGGCCATTCTCCGGGAGCACGGGGTCCGGGCGTGCGTCGGCGGCACCCTGCTCGAGGTGGCGTGGGTGCAGGGCGCCGCCGCCCGCCTGCTCGACTGGGCCGCGGAGTGCGGCTTCCCCTGCGTCGAGGTCTCGAACGGCACCCGGCGGCTGCCGCTGCGCGCCAAGCGAGAGCTGATCGAGCGCGCCGTGGCCCGGTTCACGGTGCTGGCCGAGGTGGGGGCCAAGGAGCCCGACGCCCCGGTGCACGCCCACGCCTGGGCCGAGGAGGCCGCCGGCGACCTCGAGGCCGGCGCCACCTGGGTGGTGGCCGAGGGCCGCGAGAGCGGCACCGTCGGGCTCTACTCGGCGGACGGCACGGTGCGCGCCGAGCTGGTCGACGCGCTGCTGCGCGCCACCCGCCACCGGGTGATCTTCGAGGCGCCCCGCAAGGACCAGCAGGCGTGGTTCATCCGGCGGCTCGGCGCCGACGCCTCGCTGGGCAACGTGGTGCCCGCCGAGGTGCTCGGCCTGGAGGCGCTGCGGCTGGGGCTGCGCGCCGACACCATCGAGCTGAGCTGCGGCGACGGCGAGGTCGCCGCCGCCGCGGGGACATGAGCAACCTCGTCCCCCGCCGCTACCGCGACGTCTCCGTCGCCGAGCTCGACCGCCCCCTCGACCCCGCCTCGCTGCGGCAGCACCTGCTCGGCCGCGACTCCTACCGGCGGACGCGCTACATCATCGCCCGCCACGGCGAGCAGACCGCGGTGGTGCGGGTGGAGCGGGCCACCGAGGAGCCGCTGTTCTCGCCGATCACCGCGGTCGAGGTGCTCGCCCTCCCCCACGAGTGCGTGCTGCTCCACCTGCCGGAGGTCGACACGGCGGTGCCCAGCCAGCTCGCCGCCGCCGCGGCGCGCCACGCCCCGGGGGTGCGCTGCGTGGTGGTGCACGGGCGCTACGAGCACCTCAACCTCATCCTCGACCCCCGGCCGCTGCGCATCACCGTCGTCGAGGTGGTGCCTCCGGAGCCGCCCAAGCTGCTCGACCAGTGCCACCGGGTGCTCGCCGTGGCCGACGACCTGCCCCCCATCGAGCTGGTCCCCCAGCTCGTCGACCTCCGCGAGCTGGCGGCGGCCGGAGCGGACGCGCGCGACCGGCTGCTGCCCTGCCGGGGCTCGGGGATCGCGCTCGAGGGGATGGAGGTGGCCTTCCTCGACCAGCACCCCGCCCGGCGCGACTGGCTGCTGCTCGGCTGCGAGCGCTCCCGCGAGATCCACCGCTGGTTCTACGGAACCGACGCCGACCACCGCGACATCTGCCCCCGGCGGCTGGCGGCCCCGGCGCCGGCGCTGACCAAGTGCTGCCTGCTCGAGGAGCACCTGGAGGTGGCGCCGGGGCGGGTCACGGTGCCCTGGGGAGCGTCGCTGGAGCTGGTCCGCGACGGCCTGCGCGAGGTCGCCCGGATCGCGGAGCCGGCGTGGGCGCCCGCCTGAGCGACTCGCGTCTCTACGCGCACCTCTGGGGCACCGACGAGCTGCGCGCCGTCTTCGACGAGGAGGCGCGGCTGCAGTCCTGGCTGGACATCCTCGCCGTGCTCGCCGCCGCCCAGGCCGAGCTGGGCATCATCCCCGCCGCCTCGGCGGAGGCGATCGCCGCCGCCGCCGCCGTCGACCGCCTCGACCTCGACCTCGCCGCCGAGGTGACCCGGCGCACCTCCCACTCCACGCTCGGGCTGATCGCCGCGCTGCAGCGGCTGCTGCCCGCCGAGGCGGCCGAGCACGTGTACTACGGGGCCACCGTCCAGGACCTCACCGACACCTGGACCGCCCTGGCCATCCGCCGCACCGGCCAGGTGGCCTGGCGCGACCTCGGCGCCGTCGAGGAGCTGCTGCTCGACCTCGCCGAGCGCCACCGCGACACCCTGATGCCCGGGCGCACCCACGGCCAGCCGGGGTCGCCGGTGAGCTTCGGCCTCAAGGCGGCCTCCTGGGCCGACGAGGTGCGGCGCCACCGCGAGCGGCTCGTCGAGGGGGCGCCGCGCTGGCTCGCCGGCCAGCTCGGCGGCGCGGTGGGCACCCTCGCCTTCTTCGGCGACCGCGGCCTCGAGCTGCGGGCGCGCTTCTGCGAGCGCCTGGGCCTGCGCGACCCGGTGGTCCCCTGGCTCACGGCCCGCGACCGGATCGCCGAGTTCGGCCACCTGCTGGCCATGGTCACCGCCACCCTGGCACGGATCGGCACCGAGGTGTACCAGCTGCAGCGCCCCGAGATCGGCGAGCTGCGGGAGCCCGCGACGGCGGCGGCCGTGGGCAGCATCACCATGCCCCACAAGCGCAATCCGGAGGCCTCCGAGCACCTGGTCACCCTCGCCCGGCTGGTGCGCCAGCAGGCGGCGACGCTGCTCGAGGGGATGGTCGGCGAGCACGAGCGCGACGGCCGCGCGTGGAAGGCGGAGTGGATCGCCCTCCCCGAGACCTGCCTGCTCACCGGCACCGCCCTGGCGCTGGCCCGGCGGCTGCTCGAGGGCCTGGAGGTCGACGCGGAGCGGATGCGCCGCAACCTCGAGGCCCAGGGCGGGTACGCGGCCTCGGAGGCGGTGCTCGCCGACCTCGCCCCCCGGCTCGGCAAGCACCGCGCCCAGGGGCTGCTGCAGGAGGCGCTGCGCGCCGGACAGGAGCGCGGCCAGAGCCTCGAGGAGGCGCTGCGCGACCACCTCGACCTCGGCGGGGGCATCCGGGTCGCGGCCTCCGCCGGCGGCGCCGGGGCCATCGTCGA
>JAQBPI010000150.1 GCA_028287605.1 Chloroflexota bacterium | reverse complement strand
GCTGGGCGCGCCCGACCCGGCGGCGGTGGGCGCCGTGATCGACGCCGCGGCAGAGGCGACCACGCTGCTATCCGCGGCGCTGCTCCGCTGCGCGGCCCGCGGGCAGGTGCTGCCTCAGGCGGCGGAGCTGCTCCGCGCCCTCTGCGGCGGCGACCCGGTGGCGTCCACCCTGGACGCGCTGCTCGCCGTCGGGGCCACCTCGGGAGCGGCGCTCGCGCTGGGCATCTGCGCCGGCGCGCGGGCGGCGGCGGTGACCTGAGGACGTCTCCCGTGGTGGCGGGAACCGGCCCCGCTGGCCGGCTCCGCCGTGGGGGGAGGTGATGCGCGGACATGGGGTCACGAGCCCGCCCGGGCCAGGTACTCGGGGGCGCCGATGAGGCCGGACTCGATGGTCTCGTCGCGGCCTCCGCGGTCGAGGTAGCCCGCCCAGTAGGCGATGCCGCCGGGGTCGCCGGCGCGGCCCAGGTAGCGCTGATACCAGCGCGACACCAGGTTGGCGTGGTTCTCGTGCGAGAAGGTGAAGCCGCCGGTGATGCCGCCGCGCGGCGTGCCCGCCGCCATCCGTCCGGTCCAGTAGCCGACCTCCGGCGGGCTCGCGTCGCGCCCGAGGAAGTCGGCGTACAGCGCCCGGACGAAGCCCTGCGGGCTGCCGCCGCCGCGCACCGCGTAGTACTCGTCGGAGGCGGCGAACCCGGCCTCGACGGCCTCGTTGAAGGCGCCGCCGTCGAGCACCGACGTCCAGAAGTCGCGTCCCGAGCCGTCGGGACCGCGGCCGAGGAGGAGCCGGTAGTCGGCGTCGACCACGTGCCCGTGGAACTCGGAGGAGTTGAGCACCGCGTACCCGGCTGCGTCGCGCCCCATGCCGGCGCCGAGCCGTCCGCGCCAGTAGCCGACCTCGTCCGCCGTCGCGGGCCGGCCGAGCAGGTCCTGGTAGACACGGATCACGAAGGCGGCGGTGCCGTCGGGGGCGTTGTGGATGCCGGTGCTCGAGCTGCTGGTGGTCCTCGTGGCCGTCGTCCGGGTCCTCGTCGTGGAGGTGGAGGTGGAGGAGGAGGAGCCCTCGACGGCGAGGGTGCAGCTCCACGGATACGGCGTGCACGCCGACGACTCCTGGCTCTCCGGGTAGTCGCAGTGGCCGCTCGGCGAGCCGGTGAGATGGTCGTCGGCATCACCGTCCCCGTCGCACTGCAGCGACAGGTCGGCGTTGGGCGGGGCGAGCCCGAAGTTGTGGACCACGATGGGGTCGCTCGCGGTGGCGGCGTAGACGGCGATCCCGCCGTGCTGTGCCGCGATCGGATAGGTGGCCGCCACCCCGTCGGGATAGACGTTGGTGACCCGCGCCTCGACCGCTCCCGACGAGGCCACGCTGACGTCCACCACCTGTGAGCGGCACGCGCTGCCCCCGTTGCAGGCGGCGTAGCCCTCGGGGTTCGAGATGTCGGCGTCCGGCGTCCTGATCTCGTGGATGCGATAGGTCCCCGGCACGGGAACGCCGGGGAAGGTCATGCAGCCCACCGGGACGGTGACGCAGTCGCCCTGCTGCAGCGGGCAGGTGCTGGAGCTGGCGACGCGCTGCTTGGTGCGCGTGGGAGCCGAGGCGCGGACGTCGACCCCGCCGCCGCTGAGCTGGAAGGCGGCGCCGCCGAGAGCCTGCTTGCACGAGTCCATGGTCTGCAGGACCAGGCTGGTGGTGCCGGAGGCCCCCGCCGGCTGCGGCGCCGAGCTGATGCCGATCCCCAGGCAGCCCGCGGCGAGGATCAGCGCGGAGATGACGAGCGTGGGGCGCGATCGCGATCCCAACAGTGATTCCCCTTCCATTGCATGACGCCGTCGCGGGCCGCCCACCGCCTCACCACGGGATCATCCGAAGGTGAACTGTCGGTGAAATGCGCGCTGCACCCGCTCAGGCGCTGCGGCGGTCGAGGCTCCCGAGGAAGCGGCGCATCGCGGCGAGGACCTCCGGCGACTGCCAGGAGGCACGCACCCGCTCGTCGTCGGCCGCGCCCGCGGCGATGCGCTCCCGGGTGGGCCGGTGCAGCTGCGCCTTGGTCGCCGCGTACACGTCGCCGGGGATGCGGGCCAGCTCGCCGGCGCGGCGCACCGCCTCGTCGAGCAGCCCGTCGGTGGCGACCATCTGGTGCACCAGGCCGCACTCGCGCGCCGCCTCGGGGTCGAGCAGCCGGCCGGTCAGCACCAGCTCGTCGGTCGCCGTCCCGGCGGCGTGCCGCACGATCTCGAGCGGGACCGTGGGGAAGGGCACCCCGACGAGCAGCTCGGTGACGCCGATCCTGCCTCCGGACATCAGCCGCAGGTCGCACGCCACAGCGAGCACGCAGCCCCCGGCGATGGCGTGCCCGTTGATCGCCGCCACCACGGGGCGGGGGTGGTCGAAGAGGGCGAGGGCGGCGTCGCCGATCGCGGGGATGAGCTCCGCCGCGTATCCCGGGCCGCCGTCGAGCACGCGGCCGAGGTCGACGCCGGCGGAGAAGGTCGTGCCTCGCCCGGTCAGCACCACCGCGGAGGCGGAGGAGAGGTCACGCACCGTCGCGGTCGCCGCCCGCAGCAGCTCGAGGTCGAGCGCGTTCACCTTGCCGTGCTCGAGGTGGACGACGGCGACGCCGTCCCGCCGCTCGACCCGGATCATCCGTCGACGCCTGGTGGTGCGCCGCCAGCGAGGCCTGCGCTGACCGGCACGCCGCCGGCGATCGTCTGGTAGACCACGCAGTAGCGCTCGGTGAGGCGCAGCAGAGTGACCAGCTGCTCCTCCGAGGCGTCGGCCTCGAGGTCGAAGAGCAGCCGGATGGCGCGGAAACCGACCGGCACCTGCCTGTCGACGCCAAGCGTCCCCCGGAAGTCGAGGTCGCCCTCCGCACGCACGGTGCCGGTCACGCGCAGCTCCATCGAGGTGGCCACCGAGCGGAGGGTGACCCCGGCGCAGGCCACCAGCGCCTGGAGCAGCATGTCCCCGGAGCAGGCCTGCAGCCCGTCGCCGCCGGTGGCGGGATGCAGACCCGCCTCGACCAGGGCCCTCCCGGTGGCCACCGAGCAGGCGATCTCCTCCGGGTCGAGGTCGCCCTCGGCGCGCAGCGTGACCAGCCCGGCGCCGGGCGTGTCACGCAGGTGCGCCTTGATCGGCGCCTGCACGGCCTGCAGCTGCTGTCGGTCCATGACTCAGCGATGGTAAGCCGGATTCCCCGGCGTTCGGCAGGTCGCCGAGGACCACCCAGGCGCTGCGGCCGCGCCTCTCCACCGTCAGCGCGGTCCGCAGCGGCCGCACGGCGGCGAGCTCGACGAGGCAGGACCACGTCGCCCCGTCGCACCCGCGCGTAGGGGGAGGAGCGGGTGCGGGTGAGGCGCACCTCGACCCAGGGCCCCGGCATCAGCCCGGCTCGTCGCCGGTGGCGATCGGGCGGCCGGCGTCACTGCCCCACTGCGACCACGAGCCGGGGTAGAGGCGGCCGGCGGGGAGGCCGGCGAGCTCGAACGCGAGCAGGTTGTGGCAGGCGGTGACGCCCGATCCGCAGTAGGAGATGACCGGGACGCTGCCGTCCACACCGGCGGCGAGGAACCGGCGGCGCAGCTCGGTGATCGGGAGGAGGCGGCCGTCGGGCCCGAGGTTCTCCCGGCAGGGGAGGCTGCGGGCGCCGGGGATGTGGCCGTGGCGCGGATCGGCGGGGTCGGGCTCGCCGCGGTAGCGCGCGCGGCTGCGCGCATCGATGAGCGGAGCGGTCGCACGGGCGACCTCGTCGAGGGTGGCGAGGTGCTCGCGGGGCCAGGGGCGGGCGCTGAAGGTGGCCGGGGAGCGCTCCGCGGTGGCCTGCTCGAGCGCGCCGGTACCGGTCCATGCGGCGAGGCCGCCGTCCAGCAGCGCGGCCGGGTGGCCGGTGACGCGGAGCATCCACACCAGCCGGGCGGCGATCACACCGCCGGCGTCGTCGTAGGCCACCACGGTGTCGGCGTCCGCGATGCCCAGGGCGCTCATGGCGGCGGCGAAGTGCTCCGGGGTGGGGAGCGGGTGGCGGCCCTCCTCGGCGGACGGCGGTGCGGAGAGGCAGCGGTCGAGGTCGACGAACACCGC
>JAQBPI010000112.1 GCA_028287605.1 Chloroflexota bacterium | reverse complement strand
TGATCCTGGCGGCCGATCAGTTCGGCACCACCTACGACAGCTCTCCGCTCCACCCCGCGGGTCCGGTGGAGGAGCACATCCAGAGTGTCTACACGCCCATCTTCTGGGCGTCGGTGGTGCTCTTCGTGGTCGTCGCGTCCTTCATCATCTACAGCGCGCTGCGCTTCCGGCGCAAGAGCGACGACGAGGAGCCGGTGCAGGTCCACGGCAACAACCGGCTGGAGTTCGCCTGGACCATCATCCCCTTCCTGATCCTCTTCAGCCTGTTCATCGTCACCGCGGTGAACATGAGGTACATCACCCAGGCCCCGGAGGGCGCGCTGAAGGTCTGCGTGCTCGGCCAGCGCTTCGCGTGGTCCTACTACTACAACACCGACTGCGGCAACGCCGTCCAGGTCGCCGGTGGCGAGCACCACGACACCAAGCTCGGCTACTCGCTGATCACCGGCAAGAAGGCCACCGCCACCCTGACGGTGCCCGCGGGCCGGCCGGTGGCCCTGGAGGTGGTCTCCGCCGACGTCAACCACTCCTTCTACCTCCCCACCCTCGGTGGCCAGATCAACGCCATCCCCAACCAGCTGAACCACATGTGGTTCCAGGCGGACAGGGCGGGCAAGTACTACGGACAGTGCACCGAGCTCTGCGGCGACAACCACTACGCCATGGAGATCGTGGTCGAGGCGGTGCCGGGTGACCAGTTCAAGGCATTCCTCGACAGGATGGACAGCAACAGCGCCCGGGCCGGGGCCGGCGCAGGAGGTCAGTGATGGCGGTGATGGATGCCCCGCTGCCGCGGGCCCAGGCCACGTCGCGCTGGGACAAGAACACGGGGCTGATCTCGTGGCTGACGACGGTCGACCACAAGAAGCTGGGCATCCTCTACCTGTACACCACGTTCTTCTTCTTCCTGATCGGCGGCATCATGGCCCTCCTGGTCCGCGTCCAGCTGGCCGAGCCGCAGAACAAGTTCCTCACCCCGGCACAGTACAACCAGATCTTCACGATGCACGGGACCACGATGATCTTCCTCTGGATCATCCCGGTGTTCGCCGGCTTCGGAAACTACATCGTGCCGCTGATGCTCGGTGCCCGGGACATGGCCTTCCCACGCATCAACGCGCTCTCCTACTGGCTGATCCCGCTGGGCGGTCTCACCATGTACGCTGGCTTCCTCTTCGGCGGCACCGGCCAGGCCGGCTGGACCGGGTACGTGCCCCTGACCGAGAGGCAGTACAGCCCGCAGGTGGGACAGGACCTGTGGATCCTCGGCCTCCACACCCTGGGCATCTCCTCGATGCTCGGCGGCGTCAACTTCCTGACCACCCTCCACAACATGCGCGCCAAGGGCCTGACCTGGTTCCGGCTGCCGCTGTTCTGCTGGGCGCAGGAGGTGACCCAGGCGCTGGTGGTGCTGGCCTCGCCCTTCCTCGCCGGCGTGCTGCTGATGGTGCTCCTCGACCGCCAGGCTGGCGCCAGCTTCTTCGCGGTGAACCACGGCGGCAGCGCGCTGCTCTACCAGCTGATGTTCTGGTTCTACTCGCACCCAGCGGTCTACATCATGGTCCTGCCGGCCTTCGGGATCATCAGCGAGATCATCCCCGTCTTCGCTCGAAAGCCGATCTTCGGCTACCGCGCGATGGCCTACTCGATGTCGGCGATCGCCGTGCTGGGCTTCGTCGTCTTCGTCCACCACATGTTCGTCACCGGCCTGCCGATCGCGGTGCAGACCTTCTTCTCCGCCACCTCGATGATCATCGGGGTGCCGACCGGGGTGAAGATCTTCAACTGGGCGGCGACGCTGTGGGGAGGCAGCATCCGCTACGACACGCCGATGCTCTACGCCGTCGGCTTCCTCCTGCTCTTCCTGGTCGGCGGCGTCGACGGGGTCTACCTGGGCAGCCTGGCGGTCGACTACTCGCTGCACGGCACCTACTGGGTGGTCGGCCACATCCACTACGTGCTCTTCGGCGGCAGCGTGTTCGGCGTCTTCGCCGGCCTCTACTACTGGTTCCCGAAGATGACCGGGCGCTTCCTCAACGAGTTCCTCGGCAAGCTGCAGTTCTGGATCATGTTCATCGGCATGAACCTCGCCTTCATGCCCATGCACGTGCTCGGCCTGCTGGGGATGCCGCGCCGGATCAGCACCTACGACGATCACAAGGGCTGGGGCGACTGGAACTCCGTCTCCACCATGGGCGCCTTCCTGATCGCCGCCTCGGTGGCCATCTTCCTCATCAACTTCTTCGTCAGCATGCGCGCACCCAGGAACGCCCCCGCGGATCCCTGGGAGGGCGACACCCTGGAGTGGGCGACCTCGTCTCCGCCCCCGCACTACAACTTCGAGGTGATCCCCGAGGTGCGCAGCGCCCGCCCGGTGCGGGACATGCGCCGGGCCGCGAGGAAGGTCACCGCATGACCTCGGTCCCGCTCGGAGCGGGAAGCGCCACGGGCGCCACCATGGTGGACGGGGGGGGCTCGGAGCGGGTGCTTCGCGCGCCCTCCCACGCCCTCCGCCGGCTCGCCGTCGCCGCCTCGGCCGCCACCTACCTGCTGATCGTGGCCGGCGGGGTGGTGCGGGTGAGCGGCAGTGGCCTCGGCTGCGGCATCACGGGGCAGGACTGGCCCCTGTGCCACGGCCGGCTGGTGCCGCCCGCCGACCTGGCGACGGTGATCGAGTTCTCCCACCGGATGCTCGCCACCCTCTCCACCGTCCTGGTGGTGTCACTGGCGGTGGTGGCGTGGAGCCGCTACCGGCACCTCCGGCGGGTCACCCTCCCGGTGACCGCGGTGGTGGTGCTGCTCGTCGTCCAGATCCTGCTCGGCGCGGTCACCGTCGAGCTGCGCCTGCCCGGCGAGGTCGTGCTCGTCCACCTCGCCAACGCCCTGCTGCTGCTCGGCGTGCTCCTCTACGCGACGGTGCAGACGTACGCCGCGCCCGCCGGCACGGCGTCGGCGGCCGCCGACCCGGCCCGGGCAGTGGCGGTGCGCCGGCTCACCTGGGCCGCCGCCGCCACCTACGCGCTGGTGCTCAG
>JAQBPI010000175.1 GCA_028287605.1 Chloroflexota bacterium | reverse complement strand
CCTCGTAGATGGGGATGATGTTGGGGTGGTCGATGGACGCCGCCAGCCGGGGCTCGCGGGCGAAGCGCTCGCGCACCCGCTCGTCGTTGGAGAGCTCGGTGGCGAGGATCTTGAGGGCCACGCGTCGCTGCAGCCGCAGGTCGAGGGCGAGGTACACGATGCCCACCCCGCCGCGGCCGAGCAGCCGCTCGATGCGGTAGCCGGCGAACTCGGCTCCCACCTGCGGGATGCCGCTCATGGACTGCCCCCTCACCCTCGTCTGAGTCCCGTGACAGGATAGCCGAGCCCGGGCGGGGTGTCCTCAGCCGCCTTCGCGGATGCCGGCGGCGGCCACCCGGCAGGCGACCAGGGTGACGTTGTCGCGCGAACCGGCCTCCAGGGCGGCGTCGCAGGCGCGGATCAGCAGCCCCTCGAGCGGGCCGTCGCCGTCCAGCAGGCGGGCGAGCCGGTCACCGCCGAGCGGGTCCCACGCGCCGTCGCAGCAGAGCAGCAGCACGTCGCCGGCGCGCAGCTCGACGGAGAAGCGGTCGGCGTCGACGGGCTCGCCGGTGAGCGCGCGGGTGAGCAGGTTGCGCGGCGGGTCGCCGGCGCCGCCCATCTCGAGGTGCCCGGCCCGGATCGCCTCGGCGAGCACCGAGTGGTCCTGGGTGACCTGCGCGGCACTGCCGTCGCGAAGCAGGTAGGCGCGGCTGTCGCCGACGTTGGTGATCGTCGCCCGCCCCGCGCTCACCACCGCCAGCACCAGGGTGGTGCCCATCACCGCGCCGCCGTGGCCGCGGCGCAGCTCGGCGATGGCCGCGTTGGCGCTCTCGCCCGCCTCGCCGAGACCGGCGTGGGGGTCGGGGATCTCGCGGAGGTGCTCGGCGGCCTCGCGCACCGCCAGCACCGCGGCCTCGCGCCCGCCGGCGTGGCCGCCCATGCCGTCGGCGAGCAGGAGCAGGCAGCCGCGACCGGGGTGGAGCGGCACCAGCGACCAGGCGTCCTGGTTCTCGGCGCGCACCGTGCCACGGTCGCTGACGGCGGCCAGCTCGAGCAGCTGCTCGCCGTCCTCGGCCCCGGTGGCCTGCGTCGTCCGCGCCTCGGTCACCACCAGCCCCCTCCTCACCCGCGGGCACCCGCGGGTGGATGTCCGTGGGTGCCAGCATAGCGGCAGCCACGACCATCCGACGCGCTGCGCCTCGGCGGCGGCGGGCGCGCCGCCGCGCCGGTCAGCAGTCGCGCAGCGCGGGGGTCTGGGCCAGGATCTGGCTGCGCACCGAGACGAACTCGCGCCGCGCCCCGTCGGACTCCGGTCCGGGGGTGAAGGCGGCGACGTGGTGGCAGTTCTGGAAGGCCAGGCGCACCGCGAGGTGGCGCTCCAGGGCGCCGCGGATGGCGTCGCTCGCCAGCGCGCGCAGCAGCTGCCCCCGCTCCACCTCGGTGGACGGTGGCGTGGTGTGGAGCGCGAAGCCGCCCTCGGTCACCGCGCCGGCGTGCAGGTCTCGCGCCACCCCCTCGACGACCGTCCAGGCATAGGGGAGCGAGCTCTTCACACAGGCGACGAACTCGACGTCGTCGACCTCTCCGTGCTCGGCCCTCTCGATCAGCGCGGTGGGGACGTCCAGGGACATGGCGGCTCTCCTCACGTCGCGGTGGCGGGGACACGTCGTGAGACGCGGAGCGTGATGATACAGGATCTCAGTCCAGCGCGGGCATCCCCGAGCGCCGCCCGCCGGACACCACGACGCGGTTGCGCCCCTCCGACTTGGCCTCGTAGAGGGCGGCGTCCGCCCGGCGGAGGAGCGCCTCGGCGTCGTCGGTGCCGGCCGCGCAGCCGATGCTGACGGTGACGGTGACGTCGTCGGCGCCCTCGATGGCGAACGGAGTGCTGGAGACGGCGGCGAGCAGCCGCCCGGCGAGCACCTCCGCGGCGGACGCGTCGGTGGCGCCGCTGAGCACCACGAACTCCTCGCCTCCCCAGCGTCCGACCACGTCCTCGAGGCGCACCCGCTGGTGCAGCCGCTGTGCGACCTGGCGCAGCACCGCGTCACCGCCGGCGTGCCCCAGGGTGTCGTTGACCCGCTTGAAGTGGTCGACGTCGATCATGAGCACCGCCGCGGGCTGGCGATGACGGCGCGCGGCGGCGAGCATGCCGTGCAGCCGCTCCTCGAGGTGCCGCCGGTTGCAGATGCCGGTGAGCGCGTCGGTGCGCGTCACCGTCTCCAGCTCGGCGTTGCGACGGCGCAGCTCGTCCTGCAGCGACTTCACGCGCAGCGCGGCGCTCACCCGGGCGACCAGCTCGCTGGGCTCGAACGGCTTGCGCAGGTAGTCGTGCGCGCCCAGCTGCAGTCCCCTGACCACGTCCTCGGTCTCCGCGTGCGCGGTGAGGAAGACGACGGGGATCTCCGAGAGCTCGGCGTCCTCGCGCAGGATGCGCAGCACGGTGTAGCCGTCGAGCCCGGGCATCTCCACGTCGAGGAGCACGATGTCGGGGCGGAGCGTCCGGCAGCCGCGCACCGCCTGGTGACCGTCCTCGGCCTCCTCGACCCGCAGCCCGCGGGCCTCGAGCTGGCGCCGCAGCATCACCCGCACCACCCGGGAGTCGTCGGCGACCAGCACCAGGTGACCCTCGCTCACCGGTGCAGCCTCCGCTCGATCGCGCCGGCATCGACGACGAACAGCAGGTCGCGCCGTCTCGCCGTCACGGTGCCGCTGACGAGCGCGTCGCGCTGTCCCCGGGGCGCGTCGCCGACGCTGCCGTCGTCGAGGTGCTCGATCCCCATCACGGCGTCGACCAGCAGCGCGAAGGGCTCCGCCCCGGTGTCGAGGACGATCACGTGGGCGCCGCCCGGCCCGAGCGGGGCGACCACGCTGAGGGCGCGGTCGTGCCAGCGCAGCACCCCGACCACGTCCTTCTCCAGGGTGGGCAGGGGCGTGACCTCGGCGGCGGGACGCACCTCGCGGCAGTGCTCGACGGGCACGGCGTAGTGCCCGTCACCATTGCGAAAGACCAGCACAGTGGTCATCGGCGAGCCTCCAGGCGGGCGGCGAGCAGGGCGGCCAGGGCGCCGCGGTCGGGGCCCTGGAGGTCGCTGTCGGAGACCGCGACCGCGGAGCGGGCGAGGGCGGCGCGCGCCGCCATGAAGGCCCGGGCGGCGGCCTCGGCGTCTCCCGCCGCCTCGAGGGCGACGCCGAGCGAGGCGTGGGCGGAGCCGTGGTCCGGCGCCAGGAAGGCGGCCTGCCGGAAGCTGCGGATGGCGCGGTCGAGATCGCCGGTGGCGGCGGCGGCCTCCCCGGCGGCGAGCAGCTCGCCGAGGTCGGGCAGGGTGGCGGCCGGCGGCGGCGTCACCCGCCG
>JAQBPI010000104.1 GCA_028287605.1 Chloroflexota bacterium | reverse complement strand
GGCGGGCGGCAGCTCGGTGGGGCGCGCATGGAAGGGCTCGGGCGCGTACGCGCCCAGCGGCGCCGCCCAGGCCGGGTCCAGCGTCATGGCGATCTCGGGGTCCTCCCGCTGCAGCCAGGCGAGGTGGCGCAACGCGTGATGGAGCACCTGCTCGACGTCGAGCGACGCGGGCGCGGTCAGCGCCCCGCCGCGCGCCAGCGGCTGCGGCCGCACCGACAGTGCCACCAGCCCGCCGACGGGCGTCGCGGGACCGGCCAGCACCGCCAGGAAGGTCAGCACGAGGCGTCCCTCCTGGTGGCGCCAGGAGGTGGAGTGCACCACCGAGGGCCGCAGGCCTCGGGCACGCAGCGCCTCGACCACCACGGGTCCGGGGTCGGCGCCGGGCGGGCAGGCCAGCTGCCAGGAGGTGGCAACGCACGGGCGGAGGCTGTGGATCGGCCCGGAGGCGATCGTCACCGGCAGGATCTCGAGCAGCGTCGCGCCGTCGGCCGCATCGGCTCGCCCGCGTCCCTGGCCCGCGCCGGCCACCAGCAGCGCGGCGGGTGCGGCGACCACCGCCAGGAGCATCGACACGATGACGACCACAGCCATCGGGACCGTCCTGGCTCCTCATTGTTGAGTAAGTGGATCGACTTACTCATCATAACGAACCTCCGACCACGTCACATGCGCCGAGGGGAGGATCCGTTCCAGGGGGTCGACCTGGCCGGCGCGGCGCGGCTAGACCGCGAGCCTCCCGGTGACGGCGACACTCGCCTCCTCCGGCTCGGGCCCGGCGACCACCCCGGCGTCGTGGAGCCGGCCGATCTCGGCGTCGCCGAGCCCCAGGCATGTGGCCAGGATCTCGTCGGTGTGCTCGCCGAGCAGCGGCGCGCGGCGCACCTCGACGCGGGGCATCGCGCCGCAGTCGAGCGGTGACCCCGGCATCAGGTAGGTGCCGATCCCGGGCTCGTCGACCTCGGCGAACATCGGGTTCGCGGTGGAGCAGCGCGGATCCTCGTCGACCAGCTCGGTGAAGGTCTGGTACGGGCCCCAGCACACCCCGTGCGCGTCGAAGCACTCGCGGATCTCGGCCAGGGTGCGCCGCGTCGTCCACGCCTTGAGGATGGCTCCGAGCACCTCGCGGGCCTTGAAGCGGTCGCCCTCACGGGAGAGGTCGACGCCCATCTGCTGCTCGACCATGGCGAAGCTCTCGTGCAGGCCGGTGGCGTCCTGGAGGCTCTTCCACTGCCGGACGGTGAGGGCCACCACCATGACCCGGCGCCTGTCGCGGGTCAGGAAGTCGCGGCCGAAGGCGCCGTACAGGTAGTTGCCGTACTTCGGCCGCTCGTGCCGGCTGACCTGGACCTCGGCGATCTTGCCGAGGTGGCCGACCATGGCGATGGCGACGTCGCTGAGGGCGAGCCTCACCAGCTGGCCCTCGCCGCTGCGGCTGCGGTGGCGCTCGGCGGCGAGCAGGCCGGTGGCGGCGAGCGTGCCGGTGATCGCGTCCCAGGCGGGAAGCAGGTGGTTGAAGGGCACGGCGAGGTTGGTGGGCCCGGTGGCCCACGGGAAGCCCGTGGCCGGGTTGACGGTGTAGTCGACCGCCGAGGAGCCGTCGTGGTTGCCGGTGATCGCCATCATCACCAGGTCGGGGCGGCGGGCCCGGAGCCGCTCGTAGTCGAGCCAGCCCTGCACCGGGAAGTTGGTGAGGAAGAGGCCCGCGTCGGGGCCGGGCGCGGTGATCAGCTCGCTGAGCAGCTCACGGCCCCGGGGCGAGCGCAGGTCGGCCGCGATCGACCGCTTGCCCTTGTTCATCCCCGCCCAGAAGAGGCTCCGGCCCTCCTTGGTGATCGGCCAGCGATGGGCGTCGAGGCCTCCGCCGATCTGGTCGAAGCGGATCACGTCGGCGCCGAGCTGGGCGAGGGTCATGCCCCCGAGCGGGGCTGCGACGAAGGCCGATCCCTCCACCACGCGCATCCCGGCGAGGATCCCCTGCGACTGCCCGCTCACTGGTGCTCCCTCCTGCTCATGCCATCAGGGCCCAGAGCCGCCAGTCGAGCGCCCGGACCTCCCCGGCGCCCGCGGTGACCCCGCGCGCCGCGTGCACCACCACCCGCAGCTCGACCAGGCCGCCGCCGCCGTCGAGCGGGTGGAGGCTGCCCACCTCCACCTCGGAGCGGAGCAGGTCCTCCTCGAAGACCGGGGCGAGGTGGTCGCAGCCGCGCCAGGCGACGATGGTCACCAGGTTGGGAAGCGCCCGCACCAGCTGGGCCGCGGCCACCGAGATGGTGTGACCGCCGTAGACGAGCCGCCGGCCGAACGCGCTGGCGGCGGCGTCGGTGTGGGTCTGGGCCATGTTCAGGGTGAGCCGGGCCAGCTCCGGGGCGCAGGTGACGGTGTCGCGGCTCTCGACCTCGTAGAGGGTCCCCTCGACGAGGTCGGCGAAGTGCTCGCCCGGGCAGAGGTCGCGGAAGGCGTCGAGCCGCCATCCCCCGGGCACCGCCGCCGCCACCTGGCCGGGCTCGAGCTCGGCGGGGATGTCCTCGAAGCCGTCGGCGTGGCCGGTGCGCACGCCGGCGTCGCCCAGCGGGAGCATCGGGCAGCGCCAGAAGTCGAGCACCGGCTCGCCGTGCTGGTTCTCGGCGCGCACCCGCAACGCCACCAGGCCGGTGGCCGGCCTGCCCTCGCGCACCGCGTTCTGCTTCAGCCCGACCACCTCGGTGCGGGTGCGGAGGGTGTCGCCGATGAACACCGGGCGGAGCAGCACCAGGCCGCGGTAGAAGAGGTTGCCCCGCACCCTCTGGGAGGGACCGGTGCTCTGGCCGATGACGACGTTGCACACCAGCATCGGGTGGGCCAGCGCCGCCGCGCCGCCGGTGACGGCGGCGCAGAGGGTGGCGTCGAGGGGCAGGCGGAGTCGGTCGCCGAAGATGGCCTGGGAGACGGCGGCGAGCCCGTCGGTGAGGGTGACGGACGGCGCGTCGGCGAAGACCCGGCCGTGCGCCAGATCCTCGAAGTAGGGCCCCCCGATGCGGACGCGCCGGCCCAGCTCAGCCATGCACCGTGTCCCATGACCCGGGGCCTCGCCCCGTGTCGGGGCATTGTCAGTGGCCTCGGAGGTGAGGGTCAACCCCGTGGGGATGGTCTGACCGATCTGGCAGCGCAGGGTGTCCCGGCCATTCTGCCGCCGGGTGGCGGTACTCGCGTTCTGCCGCCGGTGGGGATGCTCGACCGCCCTGCCGCCGGTGGGGATGCTCGGCCGATCTGCAGCGCGGTGGGGATGCTCGGCCGTTCTGCCACCGGGTGGAGAGGCGCGGCGGTCCTGCGGCCGTGGAGATGCCCGGCAGTTCTGCCGCCGGTCGAGATTCGCGGGGGGCCGCTCTGCCGCCGGTCTTTACCGGGGGGAGGCTCCGCCTCCCCCCGTCTAGCGCAAGACATCGTGCGCTGGCGCGCCCGATGCCGGCGCTGCCCCCCTCCACGCCGGCACTCGCCGGCGACGCGCGCGTCGCGCGCTCTTCGTGACGGGGCCACCGGCCGAGGCACCACGAGCAACGCACGGCGTTGCTCACATTGGACCCTCCGAGCGGCTTCACGGGTGGGTGCTTGACGCCCCGCATGGGCATCACGGCCTTCGCGGTGGCACCTCGCTGCACCGCCCTCTCCGCGGATCGTGCCGTTTTCCAGGAGGAACGCGCAGCGT
>JAQBPI010000024.1 GCA_028287605.1 Chloroflexota bacterium | reverse complement strand
CCGCCGTCGAGGGCGACCCGCTGCGCCTGACGGCGGCGGCGCTGACGCGCGGCGAGGTGATCGCGCTCAGGGGCCTGGGCGGGTTCCAGCTCGCCTGCGACGCCACCGACGCGGACGCGGTGGCGCGGCTGCGCGAGCGCAAGCGCCGTCCCGCGAAGCCGTTCGCGGTGATGGTCACCGACCTCGCCGCGGCGCGCGGGCTCTGCGAGGTGAGCGACGCGGAGGCCGCCATCCTCGAGGGCACGGCGCGCCCGGTGCTGCTGCTGCGCCGCCGCCCCGGGGCCGGAGCGCTGGCCGGCGGGGTGGCGCCGGGGGTCACCGAGCTCGGGCTCATGCTCCCCTACACCCCGCTCCACCACCTGCTGCTCCGCGACACCGGGCGGCCGCTGGTGATGACCAGCGGCAACGTCACCGAGGAGCCGATCGCGAAGGACAACGACGAGGCGCTGCGGCGGCTCGCCGGCATCGCCGACCGCTTCCTCCTCCACGACCGCGAGATCCACGCCCGCTACGACGACTCCGTCGCCCGGGTGGTCGCCGGCGAGGAGCGGCTGGTGCGGCGTGCGCGCGGCCACTGTCCGCTGCCGGTGCCGCTGGAGGAGCGCGAGACCGAGGTGCTGGCGCTCGGCGCCCACCTCAAGAACACCTTCTGCGTGCTCCGGGGAGGCGACGCCTTCGTCGGCCCCCACATCGGCGATCTCGACCACCCGCTGACCCTGCGCCACCAGGAGGAGTCGCTGACCACCTGCCTGCGACTCTTCGGGGCGCATCCGCAGGTGGTCGCCTGCGACCTCCATCCCGACTACGCCTCGACCGCGCTGGCGGAGAGCCGGGCGGCGGAATGGGGCCTGGGGGAGCCGGTCAGGGTCCAGCACCACCACGCCCACATCGCCAGCGTCATGGCCGAGCACGGGCTGCGCGGGCGGCTGCTGGGCGTGGCCTTCGACGGTGTCGGGCACGGCTCCGACGGCGGCATCTGGGGGGGCGAGTTCCTCGTCTGTGACGAGGCGCACTTCGAGCGCGCCGGGCACCTGGTTCCGGTGCGCCAGCCCGGCGGCGACCTCTGCGCCCGCGAGGGCTGGCGGATGGCCGCCGCCTACCTCTGCGCCGCCGGGCTGGCCGGCGAGACCCCGCCGGAGTGGCTCGACGGCGACGGCGTTCCCGACGCGCGCCGCTGGCGGCTGGTGATGCGGGTCGCCGCCAGCCCCACCGCGGCGCCGCTCAGCACCAGCGCGGGCCGTCTCTTCGACGCCGTCGCCAGCCTGCTCGGCGTCGCCCACCACTCCAGCTTCGAGGCCGAGGCGGCGATGCGCCTCGAGTCCCTCGCTCGCGGCATCGACCCACAGGACGCCGGGCGCTACCCTGTGGGCATGCAGGGCGAACCGCTGCGCGTCGACACCCTCGAGCTGATCCGGCGGCTGGTCGCGGACCGGCTCGCCGGCGTGCCCGTGGAGCTGCTCGCGGCCCGCTTCCACGAGAGCCTGGCCGCAGCGGTGACCGCCGCCTGCCGCAGGCTCTGCGCCGAGACCGGCCTGCGCCGGGTGGCGCTGAGCGGTGGCGTGTTCCAGAACGCGCTGCTGCTGGAGCGGGTCGACGCCCTGCTCCGCGACGCCGGACTGGAGGTCCACAGCAACCGGTCTGTTCCGGCCAACGATGGCGGGATCAGCCTGGGCCAGGCGCTGGTGGCGGCGGCGCGTTCGCGCCGGGCGCCCGCGCCGGCGGAGGTGGCGGGATGATCGCCCACCAGCACCACGACGGAGAGCGTCCCGGAGGGCATGACGCCGCCCGGGCGCTGGTGCGCGAGCGCTTCGCGCACAGCATGCGGGCCTCCGAGAGCTTCTTCGAGCGCCACGCCCCGGAGGTGGCCGCCTGCGCCTCGGCGATGGCCGACCGCTTCTTCGACGGCGGCACGCTGCTGATCTTCGGGAGCGGGCTCCGCGCCACCGACGCCCAGCACAACTCGGTCGAGTACGTCCACCCCGCCCTCCCCGGCTGCCGCGCCCTCCCCGCGCTGTCGCTGACCACCGACTCCGCCACCCTCACCGGCATCCTGCTCGGCGGCGACCGCGACTCGGTGTTCTCCCACCAGCTGGCGGTGCTCGGGGGCGGCGGCGACATCGCCCTCGCCTTCGCCGACCTGCCCGCCTCGGCCGCGGTGACCCGCGGGCTGGAGGCGGCGCGCCAGAAGGGCATGCTCACCATCGCCCTGCTCGACGGCCCCGACGACGGCAGCGTGGCCGCCGACCACGTCTTCGAGGTCGACGAGCCCCATCCGCTGGTGGCCCAGGAGCTGCACCTCGCGACGTACCACATCCTCTGGGAGCTGGTGCACATCATCCTCAACCACCGGGGCATCGGCACCGCCCCCGCAGCGGGAGGGCGGTCGTGACCGAGCCCTGCCACGACGAGATCTGCATCACCTGCGCCGACGCCCTCTTCCCGGTGGTGGTGGAGTGGGTGAGCGAGGACGGCACCACCGCCCGTGGCCTCGAGGACGGCCGGCCGGCGGAGGTGTCCATCGAGCTCGTCGACGGCGTCGAGGTCGGCGACACCGTGCTGGTCCACGGCGGCGTCGCCCTGCAGATCGGCGAGAAGGCGGGACAGCGGATATGAGCGAGACCGGGCGCGACGCCTTCTCGCAGCTGCTCTACCCGATGCTGAGCCCGCAGCCCTCGGCGTCCGCCGAGGTTCTCGAGGAGCTGGCGGTGGCGCCGCTCGACAAGTCTGCGGAGAGCAACCGTCTGCGCGAGCGCATGCTCGCGGAGTCCGAGGACGAGATCGTGGCCTGCGGCGCGGCGATGGCGGCGCGGTTCGCCGCCGGGGGCAGGCTGCTCTGCTGCGGCAACGGGGGCAGCGCCACCGCCGCCGCCGACATGGTCGCCGAGTTCCTGCTGCCGCCGGCGGGGCACCGTCCGATCCCCGCCCTCTCGCTCAC
>JAQBPI010000253.1 GCA_028287605.1 Chloroflexota bacterium | reverse complement strand
CCGCTGGCGCTTCTCGCCCAGCTCGTGTGTGGTCTGGGCGAGCAGCCGGTCGGCGCGGTGCGCCACCGGCAGCACCATCCCCTGGGCGGACTTGGGCAGCCTCCTCGCCGGGACGGCGAGACGCTCGGGCGGCCGTGCGGAGCGCGCCTTCAGCATCACCACGGCGGCCACGGCGCCGCCGGCGACGGCCGCCGCGCCGGCGGCGAAGGGCACCCAGCGCCGCCAGCCGATGCTGGTCACGCGCTCGCGGACCTCGTCGACCTTCGCCCTGGCCTGCGCCTTCACGTCGACCTTCTGTCCGAGGGCCACCACCGTCTCGTCCATGCGACGGCGGGTCTCCTCGATGGCCTCTCTGAGCTCATCCGGGTCGTCGCCCATTCCATGTCCTCCGTGACGCGGGGAAGCCCGGTGCGCGCACGCGCAGGCCGTCCCCACCTGCACTGAAGACTATAACATTATCTTGTAGCCGGAGGTGGGATCCCTAGTAGAGGACGCCGACCAGCTCCGCCAGCCGGCGCAGGTCACGGCTGGCCCGGTGGCGGGGGTCGAGGATGACCACCGGCCGCCCGGTGGTGGTGGCGCGGTGGAAGAGCTCGAGGTCGTGGGCGATCTCGAGGGGGATGCGATGTCCGAGGAAGCCCTCGACGCGCTCGCGGGAGAGCTGATCGGAGGCCACCGTCTGGTTGTAGACCAGCAGCAGCCGCTCCTCCCCGATCTTCAGGGTGCGGAGGATCTCGAGCAGGGTGAGGGTGCGGCGCAGCGCGGTGACCTCGGGAACCACGACCACCACCACCCGCTGCGCCGCGGTCAGGGTGGCGAGTGCCGGGTCGCTGAAGCCACGGGGGACGTCGACGATCACGTGGTCGTGGAGCGAGCGCAGCCGCGCCAGCATGTCGTTGACCCCGTTCTCGTCGATCTGGAGCGCGTCCACCGGGTTGCGCGGGGCGCCGAGGATGCGCAGGCCGCTGGCCTCGTGGCGGGCGAAGAAGTCCTCGGGGGCGCAGGCGTCGCCGTCGACGATCAGCGAGCGGATCAGCTGGTCGGTGCCGCCCTTGGGGGGCACGTCGAGGAGCATCGGGAGGTCGCCGTACTCGAGGTCGAGGTCGACCGCGACCACCGACTTGTCGGTGTCGGTGGCCAGCGCCAGGGCGAGGTTGGCGGCGATCGTGCTCACCCCGGTGCCCCCCTTGGCGCTGGTGACCGCGGTGACCTGGCCCTGGATCTGGGGCACCGGCTCGCGCCCATCGGCGATGCGCTTGAGCATCGACACCAGCCGCAGCTCGAGGACGTCGAGGTCGAGTGGCTTGCGCAGGATGTCGTCGGCGAAGTCGCGGCCCTGGTGGTGCGCGCCGTCGGGTTCGGCACTGAAGAGCACCACCGGGACGTGCTCGGTGGCGGGGTTGCGGCGCACCGTCCGGGCGAGCTCGTAGCCGGTCATGTGGGGCATGGTGGCGTCGCAGAGGACCACGTCCGGCTCGTTGCGCCGGAGCTGGTGCCATGCCTCGACGCCGTCGCGGGCGGTCTCGACCTGGTGCCCACGCGTCTCGAAATAGCGCTTCAGCTGCTTCCGGAGCGAGGCATTGTCGTCGGCGATGAGCAGGCGCATGTGCCAGCGACGGTAACACCGGCCGGAGGCGCCCTCACGGAGGGGCAACGGACCGTGAGAGGCCCGTGACCCTCCGGTTTCGCGGACCCCCCGGTCACCGAGCTCGGAGTGGACCCCTGACAGGCCTGTCCCCCCACAATGTGCGGTAGACCCTCGTCCACAAGATTCCTCCGCTCCACCGCGTTCTCACTGACGACCAGGGCCGAGCGGATGGGGAGGCGCTCCATAACAAATGCCCCGAGAGGATGGATGGATGTCTGGACAGGCTTGGCGGGTTGCCGTCATCGCGGGCAAGGGCGGCGTGGGGAAGACCACCTCGGTGATCAACCTCGGCGCCGGGCTCGCCGCCCTCGGGCGGCGCGTCCTGCTGGTCGACTGTGACCCGCAGGGCAACCTCACCTCCGGGCTGGGGCTCGACCCCTACGCTCGCCGGCGCACCGTCGCCGACGTGATCATCGGGCGGTGCAAGGCGGTCGAGGCGATCCTCGAGACCGACACCCCCAACCTCCACCTCATCCCCGCCCACCCCGACCTCAGCGCGGTCGAGGCCGATCTCCCCGCCCGGGTCAACGCCGAGCTGCGGCTCCGGAACGCCATGCGCGAGGGCATCGACGCCGGCTACGACGTGGTCCTCTTCGACACCCCGCCGAACTTCGGCTTCCACACCATCTCGGCGCTGGGTGCGGCCCGGTCGGCGCTGGTGCCCCTGCAGATGTCCGCCTTCGCCCTGCGCGGGCTGAAGGAGGTCATCCGGGTCATCGCCGCCGCCCGCCGCCACCTCAACCCCGAGCTCGAGCTGCTCGGCGTGGTCCCCACCTTCGTCAACAAGACCCGCTTCAGCCGCGACATGCTCGAGGCGCTGGGCGACGTCTCCCAGGTGCGGGTCTTCCGCTCCGAGATCTCGCACACCGTGAAGCTCCAGGAGAGCGCGCTCCAGGGCGTGCCCGTGCTGATCTCGGCGCCGTCGTCGAACGCCGCCCGCGCCTACCTCGCCCTCGCCGAGGAGCTGGTCGAGGTGGGAGCGCACCGGCTCGCACCGGTGCCCCGCGGCGCCGTGCGCCCGGCGGACGCGGCCCCGGCCGCCGAGACGGTCGAGGAGGCCCCCGAGGCCCTGGCCCCGGTCGAGGCCGTGGCGGAGGTGGAGGAGGTGGAGACCCCGGAGGCGCCGGAGCCGCTGGGGCCGGCGGTCTCCGACGTCGAGGCCTCTGCCCCCCGGGTGGTCCCGGTCCACGAGCACGAGGAGCGGGACGGCGAGCTGGACGACGGCTTCGCCGTGACCCTGGCCGGCGAGGCGTCCCACGGCGCCGTGGCGCTGGCCACCGCGGGCGCCGCGGTGCACCAGGTCGAGGGCGAGCCGGTGCGGGGCCGGGTGATGCTCGAGCTCGAGCTCGGCCACGGGGCCGTCGCCTACGCCCAGATGCCGCCGATGGACCTGCACACGGTCGACGGGCACGACCGGAACGAGGACCCGGAACACGCCGGCGCCGAGGACGGCGAGGGCGCCGCGGCGGACGCCGGGGCGCTGGAGACGGCCAGCGCGGAGCGCCGCCGCTTCCGCCTCTTCCGCCGGGCCAGGGCGAGCTGAGCCCCTGCAGGCGGGCGGTCATCCCTCCGGGCTGACGCCACCTCCGGCCGACGCGCGGCCGGAGGACGATGCCCACCACGCAGCCCGGATGGCGGCGCTCGACGTCGCGCGTCCCCTCCCGGACGTTTGACAATACCTTCAGCTCTCCAGCGCGAGCTTGTCCATGGTCAGCTGCTGGGGCACCTGGAGGGGATATGCGCCGTCGAAGCAGGCGAAGCAGAAACCCTCTCCGGACTGCTCTCCGACCGCGCGCTTGAGCCCGGCGATGCTCAGGTAGCGCAGGGTGTCGGCGCCGATCACGGTGCAGACCTCGTTCTCGTCGCGGTGGGCGGCGATCAGCTCACCGCGCGAGGCGATGTCGATGCCCATGAAGCAGGGCCAGACGATCGGCGGCGAGGCCACGCGCATGTGCACCTCGAGGGCCCCGGCGCGGCGCAGCTCCTCGACGATGCGCCGCGAGGTGGTGCCGCGGACGATGGAGTCGTCGACCAGCACCACCCGCTTGCCCTGGAGGACGTGGCGCATGGGGTTGAACTTGAGCCGGATGCCCGCCTCGCGCAGCCGCTGGTTCGGCTGGATGAACGTGCGGGTGATGTAGCGCGACTTGATCACCCCCTCGACGAAGGGGATTCCCGACGCCTCGGCGAAGCCGACCGCGTGGGGGGTGCCGCTGTCGGGGAGGGCCATGACGATGTCCCCCTCGGCGGGCGCCTCGCGGGCCAGCTCGCGGCCCATGTTGACCCGGGCCTCGTAGAGCGAGCGGCCCTGCATCACGCTGTCGGGGCGGGCGAAGTAGATGAACTCGAAGGAGCACATCGCCGGCCCGCGCACCGCCTTGGGGATGCGGGCGGAGCGGATCCCGGCGGCGTCGATGGTGACGATCTCTCCGGGCTCGATCTCGCGGATGAACTCGGCGCCGACGACGTCGAGGGCGCAGGTCTCGCTGGCGATCACGTGGCCCGCGGTGCCCTCGCCGTCGGCGCCGGGGAGGCGCCCGAGGCAGAGCGGGCGGATGCCCAGCGGGTCGCGGGCGGCGACCAGGCTGTCGCGGGTGAGGAAGAGGAGCGAGTAGGCCCCCTCGAGGCGCGACAGCGAGCGCCGCAGCACCACCTCGAGGCTGTCACCGGGGGTGCGGCCCAGCAGAGAGCCGATCACCTCGCTGTCGGTGGTGGTCTGGAAGGTCGCGCCCTGCTCGACGAGGTCGGCGCGCAGCTCCGCGGTGTTGACCAGGTTGCCGTTGTGGCCGAAGGCGATCGGCCCCAGCTGGCCGTGCTCGAAGCGCATCGGCTGGGCGTTGGGCAGCCGGGTGCTGCCGGTGGTGCTGTAGCGGGTGTGGCCCAGGGAGACGTAGCCGGAGAGGTCGAGCAGCTTCTCCTGGTCGAAGACCTGGGCGACCAGGCCCATCTCCTTGTGGATGCGGATGCGCTGCCCGTCGGAGACGGCGATGCCCGCGGACTCCTGGCCGCGGTGCTGGAGCGCGTAGAGCCCGAAGTAGGTGAGGTTGGCGACGTCCTCCCCCGGGCCGTAGACACCGAAGACGCCGCACTCCTCGTGGAGGCGGTCGAGCGGCTCGTCACCGAGGTCGATCACAGCAGCGCCTCCTCGTGGGCGGCGCCCGCCTCGCCGAGGGACACGTCGAGAACCGGTTCGATACGGACCCGGCCCCCTCCAACCACCCCCAGCCGCCGCAGCGGGACCCGATGTCGATCCATGAGTGCGCGGAATTGCACCGCGACCTCCGTGGAGTGACTGACGAGGAACCGAGACTGGCCCTCGCCAAAGAGTATAGCCGCGCCCTCCGAGCCCAAACCCCCGCCTCCGGCCGCCTCCTCGAGGCTGCACCGGGCCCCCAGGCCGCCCCCCAGACAGCACTCCGCGAGGGCGACGGCGAGCCCTCCCTCGGCGCAGTCGTGGGCGGAGGCGAGCAGCCCCGCGGCGGCGGCCTCGAGGACGGCGGCCTGGACGCGGCGCTCGAGGTCGAGGTCCAGGTCGGGGGGAGGGCCCGCCTGCTCGCCAGTGGCAAGCCGCTGGTACTCGCTGCCGCCCAGGGTCGCCTCCACCGGCCCAACCAGGCTGACCTCGTCGCCCTCGGCGGCGAACGCCGGGGTGAGCCGGCGGGTGACGTCGGCGTGGCGGCCGACCATGCCGATCACCGGGGTGGGATCGATGGACACCCCGCTGGTGTCGTTGTAGAGGGAGACGTTGCCGCTCACCACCGG
>JAQBPI010000230.1 GCA_028287605.1 Chloroflexota bacterium | reverse complement strand
GCGTGCGGTGGGGCATCGGTGGCCGGAGCGGCCGGCGGCTGCTGCTGCTGTGGCTGCTGCGCCGGCGCCGGCGGCTGCGCCAGGGGCATCGGGACCGTGTCGGGCAGGGGCCGGGAGTCGCCCGCCGGGGGTGCGGTCGCGGCGCTGTACGGGAGGCTGTAGTAGGGCGACCGCGCGAACTCGCGCTGCCAGCTGTGCAGCGTCACACCGGCCACCAGGCCGGCGCTGAGCATGAACGCGCAGATGGTCAACCGGCCGCCCCAACCGCCGAGGATGCTCCCGCCGGCCCTGCGACCGGCCTCGATCCCGACCGGCGTGCGGTCGCCGCCCTCCGCGCTCGTCCTCCTCATGGACGAACCCCTTTCAGGCTCGCCGGCCTCGGTCCCTGCCCCCAAGGTTTCCGGCGAACGGGCGGGTAGCGTACCGCGGGTGCCGCCTCCGCGGCAAGTTGGCCTCTCAGTAAATGACGCAGGTGACGGCTACGAGAGCGGCGAAAAAACCCGCTGCTGGCCATGGGTTGATTGAGTTCGATACCACAACGGCGTGCAGTTGTTGCCGCTGCTGTCCGCGAGGGTGGGATCGGCGGTCCGCACAGACGTTCGTGGCAGCGGCGTGCACCAACCATCGCACCGCGTCAACGCTCTGTGACGGATCACGCGCAAGCCACCTCTGGCGGCGGCTCGCCCGCTCCGGCCCAGTTCCCCCTCGCGGCCGGCTCATACCACGTTCTGTCCGTGCTGACCAACTGCAGAGGGAACGGGGTGTCGTACTGGATCCAGCCCGTCGGGTCCGACGCCGCGCGGCGCCGTGTCGTGGGAGGCCATGGCCACGACCTGTGGGCTACGACCTGGAGGAACGAGACCGATCTCTCCCGAGCTGCTCGGCCGCTCGGACGTCGCCACCACCCCTCGGGTGTACTCTCACGCCGCTGCGGCGATGCACAACGAAGCGGCCGACACGCTCGACGCGGTGGTTGGCGCGGCGGTGGGTAAGGTGTCAGATAGGGTGTCACCGGGGCTCGGAAGGGCGAGGAAGGCCCGCTCCAACTCGCAGGCCGGCGTAGCTCAGTGGCAGAGCAACTGTTTTGTAAACAGCAGGTCCGGGGTTCGAATCCCCGCGCCGGCTCCGGCGGGCAAGCTTGATCTCAGTAGCAGCGACTTCGTGCACAAATAGCGAAGCTTGGACAGCACGAAACCGCGGGTCAAGGTGCGACAGACATTCTCTGCATAGGAAGAGGTCCGTGCAGATCGACCCTGTATCTGCCAGAATCGATCCCTGAACTGGACGGTGCCCGCGAGGTGTCGTGTCGTGTCGTGCCGAGGATGACGGTCGTTCAGCCCACTCCCTCCACCGGGCTGGAGCGGGCGGTGGATGACTACCTTTCCTCCTGCCGGGCGCGTGGGCTGAGCCCGCGGACGATGACCGCCTACGCGAACCCTCTACGCCGCGTCTTCCTGCCCTGGTGCGCTGACCAGGGAGTGGCCGAGGTGGCCGAGCTGGATCAGCGGACCCTCGACCGCTTCACCGCCCATCTTCTGGAGGCGGGCGGCGCGAACGGGGCGCTGAGCAAGTTCTCGGTGGCGGCATACGTCCGCCCGGTGCGCCAGCTGCTCGCATGGGCGGGCAAGGAGGGGGAGGCGGTCGCGGGGAAGCCGCAGGTGCCCCGCCTCCCGCGGCGGGTCCTGGACGTCCTGAACCGCGAGGAGATCGCCCGCCTCGAGGAGGGCGGGATCGCCGAGCGTGACCAGCTCATCATCAGGCTCCTGGCCGACACCGGTATGCGCGTCGGCGAGCTCGTCGACCTTCGTACTGACGCCATCGTCCGGCAGGGCCGCGACGCCTACCTGCGGGTGCACAGGAAGGGGGACATCGAGCGCCTGGTCCCCGTCTCGCCGTCGATGGTGCGCCGCCTTGAGCGCTACCTGCGATCGCGACGGGCGGACACCTACAGCGATCGCATGTTCCTCGCGCTGCGGCGCGGGCGCGACGGCGTGTACGGCGCGCTGACCGTGAGCGGCGTCGAGCAGCTGGTCCGCACCGCTGCGCAGAACGCGGGCCTGGACATCCACCGCGTTCATCCCCATGCCCTGCGACGCGCGTACGTCACCCACGCCCTGCGCGGCGGGATGAACCCGATGCTGGTGGCCCAGGTGGTCGGGCACTCAACCCTGCGCATGATCGAGCAGGTGTACTCGCACCTCACCGTCAGCGATGCGCACGCCGCGGTAATGCGCCTACTCACTCAGGAGAAGGCGTGATCACCCGGGGCGGGTGCTCGGCCGCCCGCCGCTTCGCCTGCGTGCAAGGTACGGCGAGGTTCGTTCGTTAGCCGCCCGGGAGCAGCGGCGTGTTCTCGCTCAGGCGGCGCTCAACCGACCCACAGATAGGTCAGGAGAGCGCTAAAAAGGCCCCACTCCCTCCACCTCAATATAGTACCGCCCCCGGGGCTTGCCGCAAGCCCCCGGGTATGGTGCAGAGTTTCCTGACAAACGTTGGGAAATGAGGAGTGGTGTATGTCCGAGCATGCAGTTGTGATCGCCGGCGGCGGTCCAACGGGGATGATGCTGGCGGCGGAGCTGACGCTGGCGGGGACCGACGTCCTCATCGTCGAGCGACGCGCCAGCTTCAAGCTCGAAAGCTCGCGCTCCAGAGGTCTGCACTCCCGCACCATCGAGGTGCTGGACCAGCGAGGTGTCGTCGATCGCTTCCTCGCCGAGGGGAAGGCGATGCAGGTGCAGGCGTTCGCTGGGGTCCCGATGGACATCAGCGACTTCCCCACCCGCCACAACTATGGGATGGCGCTGCTGCAGAGCCACTTCGAGCGCATCCTGGCCGGCTGGCTCGACGAGCTGGGCGTTCCCATCCTGCGCGAACGCGAGGTGACCGGTTTCACGCAAGACCACAGCGGCGTCGATGTCGCGCTGTCCGACGGCACATCGCTGCGGGCGCAGTATCTGGTTGGTTGCGACGGGGGCCGCAGCGCTGTGCGCAAGGCGGCCGGAATCGATTTCGCGGGCTGGGATCCAACCACCCGCTGGATCATTGCCGAGGTCGAGATGGAGGAGGTGCCGGCATTCGGCTTGCGTGGCGGTGGTGGCATCGGCCCAGCCGATGATGGACGGGTGGGCGTCACCCTCATCGTGCCCGACCTGGATCGCACCGATGAGCCCACCCTGCAGGACGTCCGCGACGCGCTCATCCGGGTTGACGGCAAGGACTACGGCGTGCACAGCCCGCACTGGATCTCCAGCTTTACCGACATGACGCGTCAGGCGGTGGCGTATCGCGGCGGGCGCGTGTTGCTCGCGGGTGACGCCGCACATGTGCACGCTCCAATGGGCGGGCAGGGTTTGAACATCGGCGTGCAGGACGCTGTCAACCTGGGGTGGAAGCTGGCTCAGGTTGTCAACGGAACATCACCGGTGAGCCTTCTCGACACGTACCACGCTGAACGGCATCCGGTTGCTGCCCGCGTGCTGCAGAACACGATGGCGCAGAGAGCGGTGGGCGCCAACGATGAGCGCACGGTCGCGCTTCGCCGCATCCTGGCTGAGGTGCTGACGATGGATCAACCGCGCAAGCACATCGCCGCGATGATCTCCGGCCTCGACGTCGCCTACGACCTCGGCGGGGGACACCCGCTGCTCGGGCGCCGCATGCCTGACCTGGATCTTGTGACCGCTGATGGCCCGATCAGCGTTTTCTCGCTGCTGCACAGCGCCAAGCCCGTGCTGCTCAACTTCGGTCGGGCCGGTGGGTTCGACATCGCACCGTGGGCCGAACGCGTTCAGCTCGTTGATGCCTCCTACGCCGGCATCTGGGAGCTCCCGGTGGTCGGCGAGGTGACTGCGCCGTCGGCCGTGCTCGTCAGGCCCGACGGACACGTCGCCTGGGTGGGGGAGGGAACCGATGCGGGATTGCGCGATGCGCTGACGACCTGGTTCGGACCGTGATCAGGTGATGATGTCGCTCGCAGCGATGACCGGGCAGCTCGCCTCGCCCGGAAGGTTGAGGTAGGGGCAGTCTTGCACCGCCGCTCCGCCGGCGGCAGACGCCACATCGGCCGGCCTCCGCCTTCCTCAACCGCGCTGGACACGATCAGATGGGGTCACATCAGATCTGCGCTCTGCCGCCATCAACGAAGAGTTCGATACCCGTGATGAAACTGGAGTCGTCCGAGGCCAGAAACAGCGCGGCCTTTGCGATTTCACCGGGCTCCCCCATCCGTCCCATCGGGATGGTGGACACGATCCTCTCAATGGTCTCCTCGGGTTGCTGACCCACCAGCGGTGTATCGATGGGACCGGGGCTGAGGACGTTTGAGCGGATACCACGGTCTTTCAGCTCCACCGTCCACGACCGCACGAAACAGCGAATGGCGGCCTTCGTCGCGCCGTAGACGCCGAAGCCGGGAGTTCCCTTCACACCCGCGACGGAGCCGGTCAGAATGATGGAACCGCCATCATTCAGCAGAGGCAGGGCCTTCTGCACCGTGAACAGCGCTCCCCGTACATTGGTGTTGAACAATGTGTCGAAATGCTCCTCCGTGATGCCTCCCAGCGGAGCGAATTCACCAAGGCCGGCATTGGCGAAAACGATATCCAGCCGTCCCTTCATCCCGACGGTCTCGTAGAGACGATCGAGGTCGGCCAGGTTGGTGACGTCTCCCCGAACGCCGGAGATGTTGGTGCCGATCGCGTCCACGGCCTGATCGAGCTCCTTCTGGCGACGGCCCGTGATGAAGACATGGGCACCCTCTGTGACGAAGAGCTGTGCCGTGGCGAATCCGATTCCGGTGCTGCCGCCGGTGATCACCGCCACCTTTCCCTGCAACTTGCCCACAGTCGTCAATCCTCCTGATGGTCGAAGCTGGTTGCCGCAGGCTGGCTCCGGCCGGCTTCGTATGGGGAGCCTCCACAGTACAGGGATCGACGCTGCGGAGGCCCCCACACACGGACCTCGCTCTGGCTACTCCAGCCGGGCGATGTCAACACCGTGTCAGTTTGCGACCAGCACGGCTGCCGCCGCTGTCTCGATGAGCTCCACCACCTCGCCCGGATGGGAGACCATGGCCACGTGGCTCGACGGGACCTCGACAGTGGTTGCGCCCATGCGCTTGGCGAATTGGCGCTCGGCAGCCGGCGGGATCGCCTGATCGTCCGCGGCCACCAGGTACCATGACGGCAGCGACTTCCACGCCGGGACGCCCATGACGTCCTCGAAAGCGGAGGCGGCCAGGGCCTGCTGCACGGCGTACATCACCCTCGCCTTGGTCGGATCCACGTCGGTGGCGAAGTGGTGGACGAAGTCATCTTCCGACAGCCAGCCGTAGCCTCGCTTGTCGGTGAAGAGGTGTGCCAGCGCTGGGGTCACCGGTCCCTGGGACAGCAGCGCCCCGAGGGATTCGCCCTCATCGAGGCCGAACGCCGCGATATAGACGAGGCCGACGACGTTCGGCGCATGGGTGCCCAGTGCCGTCATGACCTGGCCGCCGTACGAGTGTCCGGCGACGATCGTCGGGCCATCCTGGAACTCCAGTACCTGACGCAGGCGGGCGACATCGTCCGCGAGCGACGTCAAGGGAAACTGGGGTGCCGTGACGTGGAAGCCGTCGGCCTGCAGCCGCTCGATGACGGCACTCCAGCTCGAACCATCCGCCCACGCGCCGTGGACGAGGACGATGTTGGGTCGGTCCTTCATGTACGAGGTCTCCTGGTTGGGTTGAGCGTCACGTTGATGACGCTGATGGCGGTCGAGAGGACGTGTCTATCTGGATGGTGCACGTGCCGCGTCGAGAATCAGGTCGGTCACCGCGTCCGCATGGGAGACCGTGGCGACGTGCGAGGCTGAGATCTCCACCGTGGTCGCGCCGGCTCGCCTGGCCATGAACCGCTCGGTGGCTGGGGGGATGGCGTGGTCATCGCTCGCCACGAGGAACCAGGACGGAATCGTCCTCCACGCAGGCGGGCCCGACGGCTCGGCCTCCACCGCCGCATCGATTGGCCGCTGAGTTGCGGCCATCACCGCGGCGGTGCTGGTGGGAACGTCAGCACAGAAGGCGGTGTGGAAGACACCGGGCGTGATGTACGCGTCGACCCCGCCCGGGTAGGGCCTCAACGTCAGTGCCGACAGACCGACCTCGCTGCCGGGATTCTTCGCCTCGAGGGTTGCGATGGAATCCCCGACGTCGGGCGCGAAGGCAGCGATGTAGACGAGCGCCTTCACGTTCGGGTGACCGGTGGCGGCATCCGTCATCACCATGCCGCCATACGAGTGCCCGACGAGAACGATCGGGCCGGAGATCGTCGCGAGAATGCTGGAGAGATAGGCCGCATCGTTCTGGAGGCTGCGCAACGGGTTGGGGGGAGCGACCACTGTGTACCCCCGGTCCTCCAGCCGTTCCACAACTCCGTTCCAGCTCGACGCATCGGCCCAGCCGCCGTGGACGAGCACAACGGTGGGCTTCGGACCTGCTCCCTCGTCGGCTGCGGCACTCGTTGACGGCCGCGATCCGACGCCGGCAGCGACAAGGGATCCGATCAGCCCGAGCAAAGCCGACTTCGCCGCGGGGCGCCCGTGTAGGGGCTTGATGGTCATGTGCAGTCTCCTCGATGGATGGACGGTCGTATGCCTCGCAGGGTGTTCAGGGATCCCAGCTCGGCGCGGTGGCCACGTACACTCTCGCAACCATGGTGGTCGGCGACAATCGCACGGTCGTGCGATCCATTTCGCTGCCGGCGCTCGTGACCACGGCGCCGAGCGGCGTACGGTTCATCACGCAGCACTCCCAACCGGGGACTCGCTGCTGTGGGCGCGCGCGGCGGTGGCCGGTCGGTAGCGTGAGATGACCGCGGTGATGTCGAGGTCGGCGCCGTCCGCCGCGGCCTCCCCGAAGAGCTCACGGACCAGTGCGGTCACGGGCGCCTGCGCCTCCGACCGGTGGAACGTGTCGAGCGCCAGGTCGAGGTCCTTGAGGAGGTCGCGCACGGCGCCGAGCGTGGGCTCGTGCCGGCGGTCGACGAACCCGGCCCGGCGCATCTCGAGCGACGGCACCAGGCGGGCGAGCACCCAGAAGACCTCCTCGGGGTCAAGGCCGGCCGCCTCGCCGGCGGTCTGCAGCTCCGCGGCGGCCATCGTCACCGTGCCGAGCATGCTGTTGGCCACCAGCTTGAGGCGCGCTCCACTGCCCAGGGCGCCGACATGGCGCACCTCGCCAAGCAGCCCCAACACGGGCCGGACGTGCTCGACGTCGGCGGGTGCGCCGCCGACGAGGATCGCGGCCCCGCCGCGGAGCACGGCCGTCGGAGCACCGACGATGGGCGCGTCGACGAGCGTCGACCCGGTCGCGGCGAGCTGGGGCTCGATCTCCGCCAGCAGCCCGGGTCCAGAGGTGCTCATCTCGACGAAGACCTGCCCGTGCGCGGCGGCGAGCGCGCCGACCGGGCCCCGATACGCGGCGCGCACCGCGTCGGGCCCGGTCAGGCTGGTGATGACGACCTCGGCGTCGCGAACCGCGTCGGCAGATGTGGCGACGACGCGTCCGACGCCCACCTGCTCCGCGCGAGCTCGAGTGCGGTTCCAGAGGGTTGGCTCGAGTCCGGCCCCAGCGAGGCGCCGGGCAAGGGCCGATCCCATCCGCCCGGTGCCGAGAATGGCGACCCGCGCCCTCACGCCAGCACCCTCCGGACCGACTCCACGCGCCCCGAGCCCGCGCCGGTCCCCATCAGCGCTCCGATCGGCGGTGGCGGGATCTCGCCCCGCAGCCAGGCGCGGAGGAAGTCGATGCCCCGCATCTCGTGGGCGAGGCGCGCGCCTGCCATGGGGTCGTCCCAGCTGACCACGACCCGCCGATCCCGTGCGGCGCCGCCGTCGGCCAGCCGCGGCCACGCCTCGTCGGCTGGCGTCTCCAGAGCGCCGTGCATGCCGGTCCTCCTCCTGCGGTGCCGACCGGGGCCGGCCTGGTCTAGGTTCTGAGATTGAACTCAGGAGGATCATAGCAAGGCTGGGTTCGAAATAGCAACCCTGGTGCTATGCTCTGGGGATGATGAACTGGAGGCAGCAGAGTTCCGAGAACTGCTCGATCGGCCGCACCCTCGCGGTGATCGGCGAGAAGTGGACGATCCTCGTCCTCCGCGAGCTGTTCAACGGGGTGCGACGGTTCGACGAGATGCAGGCCCACCTCGACATCCCCCGGCCGATCCTGAGCGATCGCCTGAACCGCCTGGTGGACGAGGGGGTGCTCACCCGGTCCGAGTACCGTGACCCCGGACAGCGGACGCGCCACGAATACCGGCTCACCGAGATGGGGCTGGGCCTCCAGGGCGTGCTCATCTCGCTCATGGAGTGGGGCGACCGATACCGCGCCGATCCCGCCGGCCCGGCACGGGTTGTCCGCCACCGCGGCTGTGGCGAGCCCCTCCATGTCGACCTCGTCTGCGCCGCGGGACACACCGTGACCTCGGCCCGGGACGTCGTGGGGGATCCGGGACCCGGGGCGCGACCGCTCGTGGCGCCGGCGGGTTCCCGACCCAGGTCGTGAGCGGAGTGCCTTCGTACACCTGGAGTTGCGAGGTGACGGCGAGCGCCCTCTCCACGTCGTCGCGGAGGACGAGTTCGAACCCTCCGCCGACCCTCAGTACCGCAGGTTCCGCCTTGACGGAGACAACACCATGACCAGATTCGCAGCCAGCCCTCTGTCCTACGAAGTCTTCGTCTCGGACGGGGTCCAGAGGGCCCGCGGCGAGCTCCCGAACGGCGACCCGATCGTGTCCTCACCGGTATCGTCGACTCTGATCTACGGGGAGCAGGAGGCGGTTGTGGCCGACGTGCCGTTCACCCGCGAGCAGATCGAGAGGGTTGGCGACTGGATCGAGCAGTCCGGCAAGCGACTGGCGTACATCTACGTCACCCACGGGCACGGCGACCACTGGTTCGGCAGTGCGCAGCTCGTGAAGCGCTTCCCCGGCGCCACGGTGTATGCGACCGGCGGCACGATCGAGGTGATGCGCAAGCAGGCCGGGGACGGGCGTGAACAGCTGTGGGACAAGATGTTCCCGGGCCTGATCCCCGAGAGCCCCGTCCTCGCTCAGCGGGTTCCCGTCGAGGGGTTTCTGCTGGAGGGCAACGTCATCCAGGCCATCGAGGTCGGCCACACCGACACTGATCACACCTCGGTGCTGCACGTGCCCTGCATCGGCCTCGTCGTCGCCGGCGACGCCGTGTACAACGGCGTGCACCAGTACTTCTTGGAAGGCGGCGACGGCGGCTTGCAGGAGTGGCTCAAGGCCATCGACCGTATCGCGGAGTTCGAGCCGCGCTCGGTCGTCGCAGGCCACAAGAACAAGGACCTCCCCGACGACCCGGCCATCCTGGATCAGACCCAGCAGTACCTCCGGGAGGTGATCCGGCTGCTCGACGAGAAGCCGACCGCCCGCGAGTTCTTCAACCAGATGATGGACCTCTTCCCCGACCGGCTCAACCCAGGACCGGTGTGGTATGGAGCACTCGGCATGCTCGGCGAGTGAGCGTGACCGGCTTGTCCGGCGATACGGTGAAGTCCATGTGGGACTGCTCGCTGTGCACAGCAGCCGCCGCCGCACGGCGCGCCAGAGCTCCGACCACGAGCCCTGACGTCGCGTCACTGGATCGCTCAACGCGCGCGCACCGGCTGTCACGACGGCATACGCCGTCATCCGTCCACCGCCACTTCGCGGACTCCCTGAACCGCCTGGGATGGACCGCGTCCAGCAGCAGGATGCTCGGGACCGTCACAGGCACCAGGCTATACCTGGGCACCGTGGCCTGGGCCAGGGTGGCCGATCCTGGGAACCCCCGCGGCTGCCGCTGCTCGTCGGGAGCGAGCGTCGGCGCGGGGTCCGGTCGCTTGCCGTGCCCCGGCCCGGCGCGGGCCTGGCATGCTGCGGGCCGTGAGTGGCCTCGACCGCGTTCGACTCCGGCTCGATCGGGTCCGCGCTGCGGTCGGCGAGATCGATCCGGTGTTCCTCGACACGCCAGCGCTGCCATGCGCGCCGCTCGGCCGGGCGCTCGGGTGCTCGGTGACGCTGAAGGTCGAGACGCTCAACCCGGTCCGGAGCTTCAAGGGGCGCGGCACCGAGACGGTGGCAGCCGTGGCCCGCGAGAAGGGGGCATCACGCGTGGTGTGCGCGAGCGCCGGGAATCTCGGGCAGGCGCTGGCCTACAGCGGCCGGCGTCGAGGCTTGGAGGTCACCGTCGTGGCGGCGAGAACTGCGAACACGCTCAAGCTGCGCCAGATCGCCGCGCTCGGCGCGGATGTGAGGCTCGATGGGAAGGACATCGAAGACGCCCGGCTGCTGGCGCGCGAGATCGCGGAGGCGGGTCGCGCCTATCTGGTCGAGGACAGCTTGGAT
>JAQBPI010000218.1 GCA_028287605.1 Chloroflexota bacterium | reverse complement strand
GCGACACCAGCCACTGCGCCGGCGGGCTGCAGTTCGGCGGCCTGCTCGTCGCCCCGCCCTGCGCCCCCAGCTGGGGCGGCGGCGACAACGGCGGCGACACCTCGCAGGGGGTGACGCGGACCACCATCGAGGTGGTGCTCTACCGGCCCAAGAGCAACGCGGCCGTCGACGCCATCATCTCGTCGCAGGGGATCAGCAGCAGCCCGCAGCAGGAGCAGGACTTCCGCGACCGGGCCACCACCTTCATCAACACCCACTACGAGCTGTACGGCCGCAGGGTCCACCTCGACGTCTTCCAGGGCCAGTGCGAGTTCGCACCGCCGGACATCCCCTGCCTGCGCAACGAGGTCGACACCGCGGCGGCCACCTACCACCCCTTCGCGGCGATGTGGTTCGGCGTCGCCGGCGAGGTCTACGACGAGCTCAGCCGCAAGGGCATCATCAGCTTCGGTGGGGTCAGCAACGCCTTCAACATCGCGCACCGCCCCTACCTCTACAGCCTGCTCATGGGACAGGACGAGCAGGCCGCCCTGGCCGGCGAGTACTGGTGCAGGAAGCTCGCCAACCAGCCGGCGCGCTTCGCCGGCGACCCCCTGCTGCAGCGGCTGCCGCGCAAGGTGGCGATCGTCGCCGACGACCTCGACATCCTGCGACCCGCGCTCGACCAGCTGCAGGCGGGCATCCAGCGGTGCGACCGCAACGGCGCGCAGATGGCCCTCTACTCGCTGGACACCAGCACCGCCGTCGCGCAGTCCACGACCCTGATGGCCAAGCTGAAGACCGCCAACGTCACCACCATCATGTGGGCCGGCGACCCTATCTTCCCGGTCTTCGGCACCCACGCCGCCACCGCGCAGGCGTACTTCCCCGAGAACGTCATGGAGGGCGGGGGCCTGATGGACATCGACATCCTGGCCCGCGCCTACGACGCCCAGCAGTGGCAGCACGCCTTCGGCATCAGCGACCTGCCGGCGTTCCAGTCCGTCGACCGCTCCGACGGGGCGAAGGTCTACCGGGCGACGGGGGGGACGGGGCCCGTCCCGCTGGCCGCGTTCGGGTGGACGGGCTACGCCATGATCGCCAACTCCCTGCAGCTGGCGGGGCCGGCGCTCACCCCGCTGACCTTCGAGCGGGCCACCCTCAACAGCCCGTCCTACGGTGGCTGGCGCACGGTGCACGACCCCCACATCCCCTACCTGCACTTCGCACCGGGCAAGTACACGTGGATCAGCGACGCCCGCGAGGTGTACTGGAACGCCTCCGCCACCTCGGAGTTCGACGGGAAGCCCGGCGCCTACCAGCAGCTGAACGGCGGCCAGCGCTACGTCGCCGGCGAGTGGACGGCCGGAGAGCCGAACCTGCCCTCGGGGGTGTGACCGTGCCCGAGCGTCTGCGCGGGCCGCGCGCCGCGCTGCGGATCGTCGCCGGCGCGGTGGCACTGGTGGCCGCCGACGAGCTGCTCTTCGGCCGCGGACGGGTCACCCACGTCGGGGCGCTGCCGCTGCCCACCGGCATCCCCCTCGGCATCCTCGCCAACGGGATGGTGATCGGCACCCTCTACGCGCTGGTGGCGCTGGGACTCATCCTCGTCTACCGGGCCGACCGGCTGATCAGCTTCGCCCAGGTGGGGCTGGGTGCGGTGCCGGCGGTGCTGGCGCTGCTGCTGGTCACCGACCGGCACCTCTCCTACTGGGTCGCCGCCGCGGTGATGCTGGCCGGCGCCGCGCTCACCGGCGCCCTCGTCGAGGTGGTGGTGATGCGCCGCTTCCGCCGCTCGCCGCGGCTGGTGGCCACGGTCGCCACCATCGGCCTCGCCCAGGTGCTCGCGGTGATCGAGATCGCCATGCCCGCGCTGGTGTCGGGACGAACCCTGGCGCCGCCGGAGTTCCCCACCCCGTTCCGCGGGCTGCGCTTCGAGCTCGGCGGGGTGATCTTCGACGGCGACCACATCGCCATCCTGGTGGTCGCCGTGGCCCTGATGCTCGGCCTCGCCGGCTTCCTGCGGCTGAGCCGCTACGGCGTCGCCGTGCGCGCCGCCGCCGAGAACGCCGACCGCGCCGCCCTGCTCGGCATCCCGGTGCGCCGGCTGTCCACGCTGGTCTGGGTGGTGGCCGCGGTCTGCTCGGCGATCGCGGTGTTCATGCGGGCGCCGGTGACCGGGCTCTCCCCTGGCGCGAGCGTCAGCCCCACGGTGCTGCTCTACGGCCTCGCCGCGGCGGTGGTGGCGGGGATGGAGAGCCTGCCGCTGGCGCTGCTCGCGGGCATGGGCATCGGGGTCATCGACCAGAGCGCGTTCTTCGGCACCTCGAGGCCCGACCTCAGCGCCGCGCTCATGCTCCCGATCATCCTCGGCGCCCTGCTGCTGCGCCGGGGCACGGTGAGCCGCGCCTTCGACACCGGCGTCTCCAGCTTCCGCACCCTGCGCGAGTTCCGCCCCATCCCCCTGGAGCTGCGCGGCACCCCCGAGGTGCGCCGGGGCCGCATCGGGCTGCGCATCGCGGTCTGCGGGCTCCTCCTCGCCCTGCCGCTGGTGGTGGGCGGCGTGCGCGCGAACTTCGCCTCGCTGGTGGTGATCTTCGCGATCGTCGGCATCTCGGTGGTGATCCTGAGCGGCTGGGCGGGGCAGGTCTCGCTGGGGCAGTTCGCCTTCTGCGGCATCGGCGCGGCGGTGGCCGGCGGCCTCGCCGTCAACCACCACGCCGACTTCTTCGTCACCCTGCTCGCCGCCGGGCTGGCGGGCGCCGCCGCGGCGCTGCTCATCGGGCTGCCCGCGCTGCGGGTGCAGGGGCTGTTCCTGGCGGTGGTGACCCTCGCCTTCGCGGTGACGGTGCAGAACGTGGTGCTCGACCGCCAGTACACCTCCTGGCTGCTGCCCGGCCTCGACGTCCCGGTGGGACGGCCGATCCTGTACGGAGCCCTCGACGTCCGCGGCGACGTCGCCTTCTACTACGTCTGCCTCGGGGTGCTGGGGCTCGCCTGGCTGTGCGCCCGCTCGCTGCGCGCCAGCCACGCCGGCCGCTCGCTGATCGCGGTGCGCGACAACGTGGCCGCCGCCCAGGCGGTGGGCACCAGCGCCACCCGCGCCCGGCTCGCCGCCTTCGCCATCTCCGGGTTCATCGCGGCGGTGGCGGGAGCGCTGCTCGCCTACCAGCAGCAGGCCGTCGACCGTCCCACCTTCGGGGTGCTCACCAGCCTCGAGGTGTTCGTCTTCGTGGTGGTCGGCGGGCTCACCTCGCTGCCGGGGGCGCTGCTCGGCGCCCTGTACTACGAGGGGCTGCGCTACGTTGGGCCGGCGCTCGGGCTGGGCGACCTCCAGGTGCTCGCCAGCGGCGTGGGCGTGCTCCTGCTCCTGCTCGTCGCACCCGGCGGCCTCGCCTCGGGGGTGTACGCGGTGCGCGACCGGCTGCTCCGGGCGGTGGCGCTGCGCCACGGCATCGAGGTGCCCAGCCTCTCGGGCGGCGGCGGCGGCGGTCG
>JAQBPI010000179.1 GCA_028287605.1 Chloroflexota bacterium | reverse complement strand
CGGGCCACCTCCAACGTCGCCCTGGTGAAGCCGCGGGGCAGCCACCACGTGCCCCCGTTCTTCAGCGTCAAGTACGACGCCAGCGCCTGGCCCGCGGCGGTGGCGTCGGCGACGGTGCGGACCGCCGCGCACGCCTCGGTGCCCGAGCCGGTGATGGAGCAGCCGCTCAACGCCGTCAACTCCGACCCGTCGCTCAACGCGGAGGTCATCGGGGTCCCCGGCGTCCAGACCAGGGAGATGGCCGCGAGCGTGGCCGTCAACCTCCCCGGCCAGCCCAGCGACGGCTGGCTGCGGGTGGCCGCCTCCGGTCCCTACGGGATCTACCTGAACGGCGACCTGCTCACCTACCGCAACCAGCCGGCCTTCACCGGCAAGGGGATCCCCGCCGAGGTCCTCAACCTCTTCAACCTCGGCCAGTTCTTCCACCCCGGCGTCAACGTGCTCGCCTTCCACGTCACCGCCAGCCCGGTGGCCACGCTCTACGTCGACGGCACCATCCAGACCAGCGGCGGCACCGTGACCGTGGCCAGCAACCGGATCAGCTGGTCGGCGGTGGCCTATCCCTTCGGCAGCGCGCTGACCCAGCCGCCGTCGACCAGGGCGGTCACCGTCGGCGACACCGGCAGCGCCTGGCCCCAGGGGCTGGCCAAGCGGGTGATCGGCGTGAGCAAGGTCGACACCCCGCCCTCGGTGGTCTACGCGGACCGCTTCGCCACCCTGGGCGGCACCCTCGCCCTCTGGGTGCTGGTCGCCGGCATGGTCTCGCTGGCGGGCCGCATCCCCTTCAGCCGCGCCCTGCTCACCGACGCCGTCGGCCACCTGCCCGGCACCGTGGCGATCGCCGCGACCGAGCAGTTTGCCCGCATGCGCGACGTGACCGCCCCCTTCCCCCACGTGCCCTCGGTGCTGCTCCTGCTGCTGGGGGCGGTGTTCGCGGGCAAGGTCGTCAGCGCCCTGGTGGTCACCGGCGTGACCGAGGGGCTCGGCACCCGGGTGGAGGCCGCCTGGACGCGGCTCCGGCAGCGGTCGCTTCCGCGTCTCCAGCTGGCCCTGTCCCGGCTGCCCCTGCCCGCGGCGCTGCTGCGCTGGGAGGTCGCCGCGGTGGGGATGATCGCCCTGGTCTGCGGTGGCGCCGCCGCCTACCGCGTCGGCTACGAGCCGCTCTGGCAGGACGAGCTGGCCAGCCTGCTCGCCGCCCAGGGGGTGCGCTCCCACCTGCTGCCCACCCTGCCCTCCGGGCTGCTCTACTTCAAGGGCGAGCTCTACAGCCTGCTGCTCGCCGTGGTCGGCGCGATCACCGGCGACACCGCCACCCCCCTGCGCCTTCCCAGCGTGTTCTGGTACGTGGCCACCATCCTCGCCTTCGGGCTGCTCCTCCTCCCCATGGTGATCAGGCGCCGCCCGCTGCTCCTGGTGGTGGCGACGCTTCTCTTCGCCACCGCGCCGATGGAGCTGCTCTGGTCGCGCGACGTGCGCATGTACCAGCAGGCGCAGTTCTTCGCGATCCTCTTCGTGGTGTTCTTCGCGCGGGCCCTGCAGAACCCGCGCACCAGGACCATCGCCGCCGCCGCGGTCTTCATGGTGCTGATGTACTTCTCCCACGAGGAGACGTTCATCTTCCTGCCCGCCATCCCGCTGGTGTTCCTGGCGGTGATGCGGCTGCGCTGGGTGCGCGACTGGCGCTGGTGGGCGTTCGGCGGCGGCGCCTTCGCGGTGATCGGCCTCCAGTACCTGCTCACCGTCAAGTCGCATCCGCCGTTCTTCGGCTTCGACCACAGCGACAAGCCGTACGTCACCTACGACGCCCACAACTTCTACTGGTACATCAGCAAGGTGTACTTCCCGACCGCGACCCGGGCCGGCGGCCTGGCGCTGATCAGCAGCTTCGCGGTCATCGCCGGGGTGGTGGGGCTGATGCGCCGCAACTTCATGCGGCTCTATCTCTCGGTCTTCCTCTGGGTGCCGGTGCTGGCGCTCAGCACGGTCTTCTCGCCGAAGATCGCCCGCTATGTCTTCGTCACCATGCCCCTGCTCTTCGTCCTCGCCGCCCTCGGCGCGGTCGACGTGGTGGGCATGCTCCGGCGGGTGCTGACCGCGGTCGCCGCGGGCGTGCGCGAGCGGCGCGCGGTGATGCGGATGGTCGCCCTCGCCACCATCCCCGGCTTCGCCTGGCTGGCACTCTCGCTGACCGGCGGCGCCCGCGACTACGGGCTCGCCTTCGCCAGCCTGACCGGGGCCACGGACTCGTTCACCCACACCGACTACCGCGGGGTGTCGGCGTACATGAAGGGGCACGAGAGGCCCGGTGACCTCTTCGTCACCCTGGCGCCGCCGGACAACCCCGCCTACTACGTCGGCAGGGTCCCGGACATGACCATCGCCACCGGGCGCGACAAGCTGCTCTTCCTCATGGAGAAGAACGGGCAGGCGGTGGACACCAACTTCGGGGTGCCCGCCATCCTCACCGTGAGCGAGCTCCAGAAGGTCATCGAGGATCACCGTCGCGTCTGGATCGTCACCGACCAGGGCTCGTACCTGAGCAGCGTGGCGCCGGCGATCACCAACCTGATCAAGGACCAGTTCGACGTCGTCGCCGAGACGTCCACCGCCGCGCTGTACTTCCGCGGCGACTGAGCAGGGCCTCGAGGAGAATCATGACCAGACGACAGCAGGCCCTGATCGGGCTCACCGCGATCACCGCGTTGGTCGCCGCCGTGGTGGTGCTGATGGTCGCCCGCGGCTCCGGGGCGCCGTCCGTCGCGATCCCGTCGCCGTCCTTCCCGGTGGTGGTCGGGCCGACCGGGCCCGGAGCCACGGGGGCGCCGATCCCGGCCACCGCCGCCAGGCGGCTGGCCGACATCCTCAACGAGATGCACACCAGCGCCTTCAATCCCGATGCGCCGCCCACCAAGGGCAGCAGCGTGACCGGCGGCCTGTTCGTCAACTGGCGGGGCGTCTGGGACGGCAACCTCAGCACCGCCAGCGACAACACCAACGTTCAGACCACCGGGCTGAGCGACGACCAGAACGGCGCGTCGCCGCGCCACGACCCGGTCACCGACCTGATGTACCTGCGCAACCTGCGCGCCTACAAGTTCTACTACCCGAGCGACCACTCCTTCGACGCCGACGCGGCGCGCATGGAGCCGATCGTCAAGGCGGAGTTCGCCGGCTACACCTACTACCGCTCGTGGATCTACTTCCAGCTGCGCGACCTCGACCGCTTCGAGCCCGGGGCGGGCTGGGACCAGATGGCCCACACCTTCGTGAACGCCGTCCACCGGAACTTCTACAACTCGTCCGCCGGCACCGTGGTGGACAAGTCGCACAGCAACTACCGCACCGACTTCGCCGCCGAGTCGGCGGCCGCCTTCGCCGACGCCGGGGCCCGCTACAACGACGCGCAGCTCACCGCCGCCGCCCGCTCCACCGCCCACCACCTGCTCGCCGACGCCCAGAACCCCACCACGCATCTCTACCCGCTGCAGATGAACTGGTCCCCGGGCGGCGACAGCGTCGGGCAGGCGCAGATCAAGCTGGGCGAGCAGGCCCAGACCCTGGACGCCCTGCTCACCGTCTACGACCATCTCAAGGACCCGCAGATCCTGGCCTCGGTGAAGGCGGCGGTCGACCAGCTCTACAGCCCCACCATGGGCCTCCACGACACCCTGAGCGGCGGCTTCTTCTTCTCCGTGGACGCCGACGGCAAGGGCCTCCAGAGCGCCTACAAGGAGAGCCGGCAGGCCTGGATGCTGACCACGGTCGACCACCTCAACCGCGAGGTGGGCGGGCAGGACCAGCGCATCGCCGAGATGCAGTCGGTGGTTCTCTCGAAGCTCTGGCAGAACGCCCTGCACGGCTATGTCTACCGCACCACCCCCAGCTTCGGCGTGTACACGAACCACAGCGGTCCCAACCACACCTCGGTCGACGAGAACTTCGTCACCTCCGAGGCGATGGGCATCGCGGGGAACGTGTTGGCGCCCTAGGGTTTCCCCATGGCACACGCATGTTCGGGCCAAGGGCCGTACAAACCGGGCCCGTGGGCCGTACGCGTACGCATGTTCGTGCCAGGAAGTGGGAAAACCTGGCAGAATGTGCCAGGGGGGCCAGCTGTGCACCTGCTATCGAGGTCGAACCAGGCAGCGATGCCCACCACCCGGCCGTCCTCGGGACCCCGTCGGCGCCCCCTGCGGGGCCCTGACGCCGGCTGCCGGCCGGCGCCCGGGGCAATGTCATCCCGGGGGCGGGGCGAGCCGCAAGTTTGCATGGAAAGCGCCGTCTTACCCTCGGACGGACGAGGTGCCCACGGGTGGCGGTCCGAGCCCGGACCAGAGAGGTGGGACGGAAGGGTTCACAAATCCGTCCCCATGGTTCAAGATCACCCGCCAGGAAGGGACGGATGGACCACACAATCGCTATCGCCGGAGCTGGATACGTCGGCCTCGTGACCGGCGCCTGCCTCGCGTCCTCCGATCGAAGGATCGTGATGGTCGAGGTCGACCCCGAGCGCCGTCAGACCCTCGCCGAGGGCCGGGTGCCGATCTACGAGCCGGGGCTCGAGCAACTGCTGCGCGCCGCCCTCGAGGCCGGCCACCTGCGGGTGACCGGCGACTGGGAGGAGGCCCTCTCCGTGGCCACCATGGTGGTGGTGGCGGTGGGCACCCCGCCCCGGTCCGACGGCCGCGCCGATCTCACCGCCGTCGAGCAGGTGATCGCCACGGTGCGGGCCGGAGCCCGTCCCGGGACCGTCCTGGTGATGAAGAGCACGGTGCCTCCCGGCACCAGCGCCCGGCTGCAGCAGCAGCTCCGAGGCGAGCCCTTCACCATCCCGATCGTCTCCTGCCCCGAGTTCCTCCGCGAGGGCGCGGCCATCGCGGACGTGCGCACCGCCACCCGGGTGGTGGTGGGCGGCCAGGACCGAGAGGCCTGCGAGCGGGTCGCCGACGTCATGGGCGTGCCCGGAGCCGAGGTGGTGCGCACCGACAACACCAGCGCCGAGCTGATCAAGTACGGCAGCAACTCCTTCCTCGCGCTGAAGATCTCCTTCATCAACGAGATCGCCAACGTCTGCGACAGCATGGGCGGCGACGTCGACGCGCGGGCCCACGGGATGGGCCTCGACCCCCGCATCGGACGCGCCTTCCTCAACGCCGGCCTCGGCTTCGGCGGCTCGTGCTTCCCCAAGGACGTGCGCGCCCTCGACCAGGCGGCGGGCCGCTACGGCTACAGCTTCTGGATGCTGAAGACGGCCATCGAGGTCAACGACCAGCAGCGCATGCGCTTCGTCAGCAAGATCCGCGCCGCCGTCGAGGGTCCCCTGGAGGGGAAGAGGATCGCCATCCTCGGCCTCGCCTTCAAGCCCGGCACCGACGACATGCGCCAGGCGTGCAGCATCGACGTGGCGATGCGGCTGATGGAGCTGGGGGCCAACGTGGTCGCCCACGACCCCGTCGCCATGGAGAAGGCCGCCCCCCTGCTCCCCGGCGTCGAGCTGGCGGAGACCGCGTACGACGCCATGGAGGGCGCCGACTGCATCGCCCTGGTCACCGAGTGGCCCGAGTACCTCCACCTGAACTGGAACCGGGTGCGTCACCTGGTCAACCGGCCGCTCATCGTGGACGGGCGCAACTGCCTCGACCGCGACGAGATGGCCGCCACCGGCTTCACCTACCACGGCATGGGACGTCAGCCCGGCGTGGTGCTCTGGGGCCGGCGCGCCACCGACCGCGTCCGCCTCGAGTCCGAGGGCGTGGCGTGAGCTCGGAGCGCACCGTCCTGCTCACCGGAGGAGCGGGGTTCATCGGCAGCCACGTCGCGGAGGCCCTGCTCGCGCGGGGCGACCGCGTCGTGGTCGTGGACAACTTCGACACCTTCTACGATCCGGCCATCAAGCGCCGGAACGTCGAGCGGGCGCTTGCCGATCCCCGGTACCTCCTGGTCGAGGGCGACATCCGCGACGAGCGGACCCTCGCCCGCGCCTGGGGGCACGCCCCCTTCCACGGGGTGATCCACCTGGCGGCCCGGGCCGGGGTGCGGCCCAGCATCCAGGAGCCGATGCTCTACGACGACGTCAACGTGCGCGGCACCACCATGATGCTGGAGTTCGCCCGGAGGCACCCCAGCGGGCACTTCGTGTTCGGCTCCTCCTCGTCGGTGTACGGCGCCACCTCGCCGATCCCGTTCCGCGAGTCCGAGCCGGCCGACCGCCCCTCGTCGCCCTACGCGTCGACCAAGCGGGCCAACGAGCTGGCCTGCCACGCCTACCACCACATCTACGGCATGGACATCGCCTGCCTGCGCTTCTTCACGGTCTACGGCCCGCGGCAGCGCCCGGAGATGGCGATCCACAAGTTCACCCGGCTGATCCATGCCGGCGAGGAGGTCGAGCTCTACGGGGACGGCACCTCGCGGCGCGACTACACCTTCGTCGAGGACATCGTCGGCGGCGTGCTGCGCGCCCTCGACGCCCCCCGCGGCTACCGCATCTACAACCTCGGCACCACCGCGACCACGCCGCTGCTCGGCCTGGCCGAGATGATCGCCGAGCGCGTCGGGCGGCCGCTGCGGGTGCGCCACCTGCCCGAGCAGGCGGGCGACGTCCCCATCACCTACGCTGACGTCTCGCGGGCGCGGGACGAGCTCGGCTACCGGCCCAGCACCCCGATCGTCGACGGGCTCACCCGCTTCGTCGAGTGGTACCACGCCATGGTCTCCGGCCACGGCGAGGAGGAGGCCGCCTGATGGCCGTCGAGATGCGACCCTTCGCCGCCGAGGCGTCCCTGCGGGCGGAGCCGGTCGAGTACGCCGTCGACCTCACCGTGGTCGTCCCCCTCTACAGGGAGGAGGAGAACGTCGACTACGCCGTCGAGGAGCTGCTCGCCGTCCTCGACGGCATGCCCGAGACGGCCGAGGTCATTCTCGTCGACGACGGCAGCCCCGACGCCACCGGCGCCATGGCGATGGCCTGGCACGACCGCGACCCCCGGGTCCGGGTCATCCAGTTCCGCCGCAACTTCGGCCAGACCGCGGCGATCAGCGCCGGCT
>JAQBPI010000178.1 GCA_028287605.1 Chloroflexota bacterium | reverse complement strand
CGCGCGGGCCAGGCGCCGGTGGAGCAGCCCCCCGTCGGCGGAGGCGTCGAGGATGCGCTCGCCGGGACGGGGTCCCAGCGCGTCGACCAGCCGCTCCGCCCAGGGACGGAGCACCGTCGCGGCGCCGACCGGGCCCCAGCCCACCGGCTACATGGTGACCGCGATCGCGGCGCCGACGGCCGCGATCCGGGCGCCGTCGCGCAGGGCGCCGTCGAGGGTGCGCTTGCGCTCCACCCACTCGGCGGTGCGCTCTACGAGCTGGGGATGCTCGGGGATGAAGTGGGTGGAGAGCCTGCCGGCGACGAAGTCGGGCTCGTCGAGGAGGGCGAGGTGGAAGGGGATGTTGGTGGTGATGCCGCGGATCACGTACTCGCGCAGCGCCCGCCGCATCCGTGCCACCGCCGCCTCGCGGGTCGGCCCCCAGACGATCAGCTTGGCGATCATCGGGTCGTAGTGGGGCGAGACCGACGAGGCCACCACCAGCGAGCTGTCCACCCGCACCCCGGGCCCGCTGGGCTCGCGGTAGACCGTGACCCGCCCGGGGGTGGGCATGAAGTCGCGCAGGGGATCCTCGGCGTTGACCCGGCACTCGATCGACCAGCCCCGGGGCACCAGCGCCTCCTGGCGCATCAACAGCGGCTCGCCGGCGGCGATGCGCAGCTGCTCGACGACCAGGTCGACGCCCTGGACCTCCTCGGTGACCGGGTGCTCGACCTGGAGGCGGGTGTTCATCTCGAGGAAGAAGAACTCGCCCCGGCTGTGGATGAACTCCACGGTGCCGGCGTTCACGTAGCCGACGGCGCGGGCGGCGGTGATCGCGGCCTCGCCCATGCGGGCGCGCTGCTCGGGGTCGATGACCGGAGACGGCGACTCCTCGAGGACCTTCTGATGCCGTCGCTGGATGCTGCACTCGCGCTCGCCGAGATGGACGATGGTCCCGTGGGCGTCGGCGAGGACCTGGATCTCGATGTGGCGCGGCTCCTCGACGTAGCGCTCGAGGAAGACGGTGGAGTCGCCGAAGGCCCGCTCCGCGGTGCTCCTCGCCGCCTCCAGGCCCGAGCGCAGCTCGGCCTCGTCGCCGGCGACGCGCATGCCGATGCCGCCGCCGCCGGCGCTCGCCTTGATCAGCACCGGGTAGCCGACGCGCTCCGCGGCCGCGATCGCCTCCTCGACGTCGCGCAGCGCCCCCGAGCCGGGCACCACGGGCACCCCGGCGGCCTCCATGCGCCGGCGGGCGGGCACCTTCTCGCCCATCGCCGCCATCGCCTCGGGCGGTGGCCCCACGAAGGCGATGCCGGCCTCCGCGCAGGCGCGCGCGAACGCCTGGTTCTCGCTGAGGAAGCCGTAGCCGGGGTGGATGGCCTGGGCGCCGGTGCGCTGCGCCGCCTCGACGATGCGGTCGATGCGGAGGTACGACTGCGAGGGCGCCGCCGGCCCGATCTCGACCGCCTCGTCGGCGAGCCGCGCGAAGGCGGCGCCGGCGTCGGCCTCGCTGTGCACCGCGACGCTGCGAACCCCCAGGTCGCGGCAGGCGCGGATCACCCGCAGCGCGATCTCCCCGCGGTTGGCGACGAGGACGGTGTCGAACATCAGCCCACGTAGAGGATGGGGTCCTGGGGCGAGACCACCATGCCCTCGGTGACGTAGACCTCGCGGACCACGCCGGCACGGGTGGCGGTGACGTCGTTCTGCATCTTCATGGCCTCGAGCACGGCGACCACGTCACCGAGGGCCACCTGGTCGCCGACGGAGACGGGCACGCGCAGGATCAGGCCCTGCATCGGCGCCATCACCGTCCCCTCGCGGATCACCGGGCGGCCCGACCCCGCGGCGGCGCCGTCGAGGGCCGCGCCCCCGCCCCCGCCCCCGCCGAAGGTGCCCGCCGGGGCGGTGACCCTCACCGTGTACTCCTCGCCGTCGACCTCGACGGTGAGCTCGCGCACCTCGACGGCCGGCTCCGGCGCGACCGCGGGCACGGCCTCGGCGAGGGGCTCCTCGGTGGCCGCCGTCCCCTCCGCGGCATCGGGCTCGGGCTCGGGCTCGTCGCCGAGCAGCTCGGCCACCGCCTCGCCGCGCAGCAGCGCCGCCGTCTCCGCCGGGAAGAGGGCGTAGGCGACGAGATCCGCGTCGTCGCGGATGGGGATCCCGTCGCGCTGCGTCTCGTGGCGCAGCTGCGGCAGCTGGGGCTCGAGCAGGTCGGCGGGCCGGCAGGTGATCGGCTCCTCGCGGCCGTTCACCACCCGCCGCACCCCGGGGTCGACCGGCCCCGGAGGCTCGCCGTAGAGGCCGAGGCAGTAGTCCTTGACCTCCTGGCTGATGGTGGCGTAGCGCTCGCCGTCGCAGACGTTGTAGACGGCCTGGGTGGCGACGATCTGGGCGATGGGGGTGATCAGCGGCGGGTGGCCGAGCTCGGCGCGCACCCGGGGGATCTCCAGCTGCACCTCGGCGAGCCGCCCCATGGCGTTGCGGTCGCGGAGCTCCGCGTGGAGGTGGTCCACCGAGGCCGGCGGCAGCTGGGTGCGCAGCACCGAGGTGTCCAGCCGCCAGGCGGCGGGGTCGGCGAAGGCCCGGTAGAGGCCCATCGACTCCTCGAGCATCCCGGTGGCGGCGGCGACGGTGTCGAGGTCGCAGCGGGTCTCCTGGGCGGTCCCGACGAGCGCGTGGATCACCCCCTCGGTGGCCGGCAGCGAGGAGCCGCCGGCGAGCGGGGAGAGGGCGACGTCGAGGCTCGTGGCGCCCGCCTCGGCCGCGGCGAGGTAGGTGAGCCCCGCCTGCCCGGTCAGCGCGGCGGAGTGGACGTTCACGGGGAGGCCGGTCGAGGCGATCAGCCCCCGCACCAGCGCCGTCGCCGTGCCCGCGCCGAGCAGGCCCGCGGGGTCGTAGATGCAGAGGGAGTCGTAGCCGAGGTCGCGGAGCCGCTCCCCCAGGGCGATGAAGCGGTCGACGTCGTGGACCGGCGACTCGGTGTAGACCAGCGCCCCCTCGGCGTGGCGTCCGGCGGCGTGCACCGCGGTGACGATGCGCTCGAGGTTGCGGGCGTCGTTCAGCGAGTCGTAGCAGCGGAAGATGTCGATGCCGGCCTCGGCGCTGACCCGGACGAAGGCGTCGACGACGTCGTCGGCCATCTGCCGGTGGCCCACCAGCGCCTGGCCGCGCACCAGCGCCAGCAGGGGGGTGGACGGGGCCTCCTGCTTCAGAAGGCGCAGCCGCTCGAACGGATCCTCGCCGAGGAAGCGGATGCAGGCCTCGAAGGTGGCGCCCCCGAAGACGTCGAGGCTGGCAAAGCCGCACCGATCGAGGAGCGCGGCGACAGGGATGAGGTGGCGCCGGCGAAGACGGCTGAGCAGAAGACTCTGCTGACCATGACGGAGCGCCGTCTCCACCAGTTCGAGACTGGCCATGAGCGGCGTCATTGTAGAGAGGCGCAGACGCCCAGGGCACGGCTCCGTGACACGTCAGGCTCCCGAAAGGTTCGACCGATACCGTTCTGAGCGGCGGACACATCCCAGGAGACTCTCCCTGAGCGCTCTGCACCTCCCGACCACGCCTCCGGCCAGGCCCCGCGAGACGCGCGCGCGCCTGCGCCCCCCGCGGGAACGGCGCTCCCACCGCGGCGAGGTGCTCGCGCTGCTCGGCGGCAACGGGGCCCTGATCGTGGCGATGTGGATCCGTCACGGCGGCCTGAGCACGCTGGGCAGCGCCTCGGCCGACCTCACCGCGGCGGGCGAGCTGACCGCCCTCCTGGGCACGTACGCGGCGCTCGTCCAGCTCCTGCTGATGTCGCGCAGCCCCGTCATCGAGCAGCTGGCCGGGCTCGACCGGCTCGCCCACTGGCACCGCTGGCTCGGCTTCTCCTGCACCGTTCTGATCTGTGGCCACGTGGTGCTCACCACCACCGGCTACGCCCTCGGGGACGGCAGCAGCGTCGCCGCCGAGGCCTGGACGCTGCTCACCACCTATCCCTGGATGCTGATGGCGGCGGCCGGCACCGCCTGCCTGCTCATGGTTGCGGTCACGTCGGTCCGGATCGCCCGGCGGCGGCTGCGCTACGAGACCTGGCACTTCGTCCATCTCTACGCCTACCTCGCCATCGCCCTCAGCCTCGGCCACCAGCTGGCGGTGGGCAACGACCTCTCCACCGACCCGGTGGCGCGGATCTACTGGATCGGGCTCTACGCGGTCGTCGCCGGCTGCGTGCTCGCCTTCCGCGTCGGCCACCCGCTCCGCCTCGCCCTGCGTCACCGGCTGCGGATCGCCCAGGTGGTGCCCGAGGCCGACGGGGTGGTGTCCATCTACGTCACCGGGCGCGACCTCGAGCAGCTGCGGGCGCGCGCCGGCCAGTTCTTCCGCTGGCGCTTCCTCGCCGGGGACGGCTGGTGGAAGGCGCACCCCTTCTCGCTGTCGGCGGCGCCGAACGCAGGCTTCCTGCGGCTCACCGTCAAGGCGGTGGGCGACGGCAGCGGCGACCTCCAGCGCCTGGTGCCCGGGACACGGGTGGTCGCGGAGGGTCCGTACGGGATCTTCACCGCGGAGCGGCGGAGCCGTGCCGGCGTGCTGCTCATCGCCGGCGGCGTGGGCATCACCCCGCTGCGCGCCCTGCTCGAGGAGCTCGGCGGCCGGGGCTCGGTCACCCTCCTCTACCGGGCGAGCAGCTGGGACGACGTCCTCTTCCGCGCCGAGATCGACGAGCTGGTCCGCGCCCGAAGGGGAACCGTGCACTACCTCGTCGGCCGCAGGGGCACGGCCGGGCTGCCGGACGACCCCCTCTCCGCCCGCTCGCTGCGGGGGCTGGCCCCGGACGTGCGCGAGCGCGACATCTTCCTCTGCGGTCCGCCGGGGCTGGTGAGCAGCGTCTGCGCATCGCTGCGCGAGCTGGGCGTGCCCGACGCGCAGATCCACCACGAGCGCTTCGCGCTGCTCTGAGCCAGGAGATCCCGTGCCCGCACGTGCCGCCGCCGCCCTCCTCGCCACCATCGCCGCTGTGGCTCTCCTGGCCAGCTTCAGGACCCCGGATGGCACGAGGACACGCGTCGCCGGCCTGCCCACCGCGACGGCCGGCAGCCCGACGCCGGCACCACAGCCGGCCGCCGCGGGAGGCGGCCCTCCCACCGACCAGGGCGGGGCCGCGGGCTCGACGCCCGCACCGAGCCCCTCGCCGGCCGGCGGCAGCCACCTCAGGGACGGCCGCTACCCGGGCGAGGACGTGAGCATGCGGTACGGCGACGTCCAGGTCGAGCTCGTCGTCTCCGGGGGCCGCATCACCGACGTGCAGGCCCTGCAGCTGCCCAGCGACCGAGCCCGGTCCGCGTCCATCAGCCAGGCCACCGGGCCGATGCTCCACGACGAGGTGCTGCAGGCGCAGAGCGCGCAGATCGACACCCTCTCGGGCGCGACCTACACCAGCGACGCCTACGCCCAGTCGGTGCAGGCCGCGCTCGACAAGGCCCGTGGCTGAGCCGCCGGCCGCGGTGCGCCCGGTGCGGGTCGAGCACGTGATGGGCACCGCCGTCGGGGTCGACCTGCGCGACCCGGGGGTGCCGGAGCGCGCCCTCGACGCGTTCTTCGCCTGGCTCCGCGAGGTCGACGCCCGCTTCAGCACGCACAGGGCGGACAGCGAGATCAGCCGCATCGGCGCCGGCGAGCTCGCACCGGAGGAGGCGCATCCCGATGTGCGGGAGGTGCTCGCGCTCTGCGAGGAGGTGCACCGGCGCAGCGGCGGCCTCTTCTCGGTGGGGCGCCCCGGGGGCGGTCTCGATCCCTCGGCGCTGGTCAAGGGCTGGTCGGGGGAGCACGGCGCCCGCCTGCTCGAGGACGCCGGAGCGCGCAACCTCTGCATCAACGCCGGCGGCGACGTGCTGGCGCGCGGCGAGCCCGAGCCGGGACGGGCGTGGCGCGTCGGCATCCGTCACCCCGAGATCGCCGGCCGGGTCGCCGCGGTGCTCGCCGTCCGTGACCTCGCCGTCGCCACCAGCGGCGCCTACGAGCGCGGCAGCCACATCCTCGATCCCCGGAGCGGGCGCCCGCCCTGCGCGCTGCTGAGCATGACCGTGGTCGGCCCCAGCCTCACCCTCGCCGACGCCTACTCGACCGCCGCCTTCGTCATGGGCGGCGACGGGGTGTCGTGGATCGGCGGGATCCCCGGGTACGAGGCGTTCGCGGTGACCTCCGACCGCCGCGCCGTCTCGACCGAGGGGTGCCGCAGGCTGCGTGTGCAAGACATCGGCACCTGACCGCGTTTCTTCTACGACTCTTACGTGGGTGTGGCGGTGTGGGATGCCATACTCGGGATGGACGGTGTCGCGGCAGAGACCGCAAGGAAGGAAGGGATGGATTTCTCCGCCAGCCACGCGTGGGACGAGACGCCGGAACACGGCTCGGCACCCATCGCGCTCCACAGCATCGACCTCACCGTGGTCGTCCCCCTCTACAAGGAGGAGGAGAACGTCGACTACGCCGTCGAGGAGCTGCTCGCCGTCCTCGACACCATGCCCCAGTCGGCCGAGGTCATCCTCGTCGACGACGGCAGCCCCGACGCCACCGGCGCCATGGCGATGGCCTGGCACGACCGCGACCCCCGGGTCCGGGTCATCCAGTTCCGCCGCAACTTCGGCCAGACCGCGGCGATCAGCGCCGGCT
>JAQBPI010000174.1 GCA_028287605.1 Chloroflexota bacterium | reverse complement strand
CCTGGTGCGCATCGAGACCAATCCCGACGACGTGCACGGGATGATCGCCGCCGAGGGCATCCTCACCGCCCGCGGCGGGCGCACCTCTCACGCCGCGGTGGTCGCCCGGGGCATGGGCAAGCCGTGTGTCGCCGGCGCCGAGATGGTGCGCGTCGACCTCCACCTCCGCCAGTTCAGCGCCAACGGGCACGTGCTGCGCGAGGGCGAGGAGTTCACCATCGACGGCAGCACCGGCAACGTCATCGCCGGCACCGTGCCGATGATCGACCCGGAGATCAGCGGAGAGCTCGAGGAGCTGCTGCGCTGGGCCGACCAGATCCGCCGCCTCCAGGTGTGGGCCAACGGCGACTACCCGCGCGATGCCCAGCTCGCCCGCGAGTTCGGCGCCCAGGGCATCGGCCTCTGCCGCACCGAGCACATGTTCATGGAGCAGGACCGCCTGCCCGTCGTGCAGCGGATGATCCTCGCCCCCGACGAGGCCTCGCGGCGCCGCGAGCTCGACCTCCTGCTCCCGGTGCAGCGCGACGACTTCCGCGGCATCCTCGAGGCGATGCGTGGGCTGCCGGTGGTGATCCGGCTCATCGACCCGCCGCTGCACGAGTTCCTCCCCTCGTTCGAGGAGCTGCTCGTGGACGTGACCCGCGCCGAGGCGCTCGGCGAGCCCGAGGAGAGCTACGCCGAGAAGCGCCGGCTGCTCGACGCGGTGCGCAGCCTGCGCGAGCAGAACCCCATGCTCGGCCTGCGCGGCTGCCGGCTGGGGCTGCTCTTCCCCGAGATCGTCGAGATGCAGGTGCGCGCCATCCTCGAGGCGGCGGCCGAGCTCCGCCGCGAGGGCATCGACGCGCGGCCCGAGATCATGGTGCCGCTGGTCGGCCACGTCAACGAGCTGAGCCGCACCCGCGAGATCATCGAGCGCACCGCCAGGGAGGTGCTGCGCGAGGCCGGGGTCAGGGTCCCCTACAAGGTCGGGACCATGATCGAGATCCCCCGCGCCGCGCTCACCGCCGGCGAGATCGCGGAGGAGGCGGAGTTCTTCTCCTTCGGCACCAACGACCTCACCCAGACCACCTTCGGCTACTCCCGCGACGACGCCGAGGGCAAGTTCCTGCTCCGCTACGTGGAGGACAGGATCCTTCCCGTCAACCCCTTCGAGAGCCTCGACGCCAAGGGGGTGGGACGGCTGATGCAGGCGGCGGTGCTGGAGGGACGGCAGGCCCGGCCCGACCTGGAGATCGGCATCTGTGGCGAGCACGGCGGCGACCCCTCCTCGATCGCGCTCTGCGAGGAGATGGGGCTCGACTACGTCTCCTGCTCGCCCTACCGGGTGCCGGTGGCGCGGCTGGCCGCGGCCCAGGCCCGGCTCGCCGCCGCCGACCGGGATCGGTAGCGGACGCCCTCGACCAGCGGGCGCACCGGCGCCCACAGAACGTGGGGTATCCTGCGGGCCCTGATGGCTGAGCACGTCCGCATCCGCAAGACCGGCACGCGAGACGGGCGGCCGGTGATGCTCGACGACGGCCACATCGTCGAGGGCGACGAGCTGGGCCCGCCGACCCCGGGCATGCCCTACCTGGTGCGCCGCACCGTCATCGAGGAGGACAATGCCCCCGAGGTGTTCAACACCTCGCCGGTGCGCGCGGTGATCACCGACCGTGGGGGCATCATCACCCTGCTCACCGACAACTCCCGCTACAGCCTGGAGATCCTGGGGAGATAGGGTCCGGGAGAGGGCGTTGACGGCGCCCGAGTCCTCCGTACCATTGGCGGCGTCCAGCGGCCAGAGGAGAGAGAGTGCAGCGCACCGCCGGGGCCATGCGGGCGCTTGACCCGAACAGCTGTTCGGAGCAAGATTTCCCCGATGGCTGACGCCGCCGCCGAGGTCAAGGCGCGCCTCGACATCCTCGAGGTGATCGGCGGCTACGTGCGGCTGCAGCGCAGCGGCCGCGACCACAAGGGCCTCTGCCCCTTCCACTCGGAGCGCACCCCGTCCTTCAGCGTCTCCCAGGAGAAGCAGGCCTGGTACTGCTTCGGGTGCCAGGAGGGCGGCGACCTGCTCACCTTCGTGGAGAAGATCGAGCACGTCGACTTCCTGGGGGCGCTGGAGATGCTCGCCGAGCGGGCCGGCGTCGAGCTGGAGCGCAGCCTCCCCGGCGACCGCCAGCGCGGCCAGGCGCGCCGCCGCCGCGCCCGGGCGCTCGAGCTCAACACCGGGGCGCAGGCCTACTACGAGCACATCCTGTGGTCGACCGCGACCGGGGCCCCCGGCCGCGCCCTGCTGGCCGAGCGCGGGGTCTCGGAGGGCACCGCCCGCGACTACGGGGTCGGCTTCGCCCCGGCGGGCGGCGCCTCCGGCGACGCGCTGCTCCGCTACCTCCACGCGCGCGGGCGGGGCACTCCGGCCGAGGCCGCCGACGCCGGCCTCGCCCACGCCTCCGACCGCGGCGGCCAGGCGCGCGACCGCTTCCGCAACCGGCTGGTGTTCCCCATCCGCGACGAGCGTGGCGACGTGCTCGGCTTCGGCGGCCGCGCCCTCGGCGACGCCGTGCCCAAGTACCTCAACTCGCCGGCCACCTCCGCCTACGACAAGTCGCTGGCGCTCTTCGGCATCGACCGGGCGCGCTCCGTCATCGAGGCGGCGGGCTGCGCGGTGGTGGTGGAGGGCTACTTCGACGTGCTCGCCGCCGCCGCCGCCGGGGTGGGCCACGCGGTGGCCAGCAGCGGCACCGCGCTCACCACCGGGCAGGTCCGGCTGCTGGCCCGCTGGACCCGCTGCCTGGTGCTCTGCTTCGACGGCGACGACGCCGGCGTGACGGCATCGTCCCGCGCTGTCGACGTCATCGCCGCCGAGGGCCTCGACGCGCGCATCTGCGTGCTGCCGCCCGGCTGCAAGGACCCCGACGAGCTGGTGCGCCGCGACCCCGCCGCCTTCGCCGCCTGCGTCGCCGCCGCCCAGCCGGAGTGGCGGGTGCTCCTCGACCGCGCCATCGGCGACGCCGAGTCGGGCTCGGTCGAGGCGCGCCGGGCGGGCGCGGAGCGCGCCGTGGCCCTGCTCGCCCGCATCCCCGAGGCCACCGTCCGCGACCTCTACGTCCAGCAGGCGGCGAGCCGTCTCGAGCTCGCCGTGGCGGCGGTGAGCGCCGACGTCGAGCGCCTGCGCGGTGAGGGGAGGAGGGCGCCGCTCCGCGTGGTCGTCACCACCCCGACGCCGGCCGCCGAGGCGGCGGTGCCGGAGGTCTCGGGCGGGCCGCCCGCTGCGCCGGAGGAGTTCATCGGCGCCGTGGCCCTGCAGCGCCCGGATCTCGCCGCATGCCTCGTCGAGGAGCACGGCCTGCAGCCCGACCAGATCAGCCATCCGACGGTGCGCCGGCTGTTCATGCTGGCTCTGGCCGCGCCGGCGGGTGAGGTCCTCTCGCTCCACCTGCTGGAGGCCCCCGAGCGCCGACTGGCGGCCTGGCTGCGGGTGCGGCGGCCCCCGGAGCTGTGCGACGACGCGAGTCCGGACAAACTCGCCCGGGCGCTCGCCGACTGCGTGCGCGGGGTGCGCGGGGTGCGCGAGGCCGCGCTGCAGAGCGAGCAGGCAAGGGTCGAGCGTGAGATGAAGATCGCCAAGGCCGATGGCCGGACCGAGCTGTCGGAACGGCTGGCGGTCCAGCTGGCCGAGCTCGCGAAAGAAGGGTACCGGGCCCGCGAGGCGGTCCCATGACAGCGACCGGCGCTTGACGCGTTGAATAGAGTGTGTCGAACGGGGAACGGGCAGACGTTGCAGCGCCCACGACAGGACGGGGAGTAGAGATGGTGGCGAAGGCCAGGGTGCAGGGTGAGAGCGGCGCGGCCGTGTCGGGGGCGGACGCGCTGGTCTCGGCGGCGGAGACGCTCATCGTCCGGGGGAAGGAGCAGGGCTACCTCACCCCCGACGACATCCTGCAGGCCTTCGCCGAGGTCGAGGCCGAGCCCGACCATCTCGAGCGGATCTTCAACGTCTTCCGCGAGATGGGCATCGAGGTCTCCGACGGGGACCGCGACTTCGAGGCCGTCGATGACATCGACGACGAGATGATCGCCACCGCCGAGGCCATCGACTCGGTCTCGCTCGACGACCCCGTGCGCATGTACCTCAAGGAGATCGGGCGGGTGGCCCTGCTCCGCGCCGAGCAGGAGGTGGAGTACGCCAAGCTCATCGAGCAGGGTGACGACGAGGCGAAGAACAGGCTCACCGAGGCCAACCTCCGGCTGGTGGTGAGCATCGCCAAGAAGTACATCGGCCGCGGGATGTCCTTCCTC
>JAQBPI010000121.1 GCA_028287605.1 Chloroflexota bacterium | reverse complement strand
GCCTGGATGTGGATCTGCGGGATTGGGGGTCGGGCCGCTCCGCTGTTGTGGTCTCGACGGGTCCGGCCAGACGTTTTCTGGTCCGGCTAGCCCACGGCTAGCTCCAGTAAACCTGTTCCGAGGGGTTCGGGTCTGCGTACTTCGACGTCTGGAGGGGTGGCTATCCCTCTGCTTGCGGTCCAGCCTGGCGTGGGCCTACTGCCCTCATCAGACCTCGCTCAGTCCAGCCCCTGCGCCGTCTCCTCGACCACCAACGCCGCAACGTCCTCGATCCGCTCCCTCCGCCCGTGGGCCGCGCGCTGCCGGGTGGCGCCGTTCCCGCGGCGCAGCGTCTCCCGCACCAGGCCCTCCACCTCCTCCCGGTCGCCGTGCTCCTCGAGCGCCGGGCGCACGTGGTCGAGCAGCCGCTCCAGCAGCAGGGCGGCGGGGATCCGGCGGGTCCGCTCCAGGTCGATCAGCTCGCCGTCCAGGCCGTCCCGCGCCGCCTGCCACATCGCCGCCTCGAGCAGCTCGGGGCGCAGGTCGACCAGCGCCGAGCCAGCGGCGTGCTCGCGCTCGCCGGTGCGGGCCAGCCCGCGGGTCAGGCCGGCGATCATCACCGCCTCGTCGACGGTCGGGCAGCAGTCGGCGACGCGGTACTCCAGGGTGGGGTAGCGCGCCGAGGGGCGCATGTCCCAGTAGATCTGGGTGGCGTCGGGGATGGTGCCGGCGGCGGTCAGCGCGGCGACCAGGGCGTCGTACTCGGCCCGGCCGGCGAAGGTCAGCGGCGCCCCCGCGGTCGGCCAGCGGCGGAAGAGGATCGTCCGGTAGCTGGCGAACCCGGTGTCGTCCCCCTCCCAGAAGGGTGAGCTGGCCGAGAGTGCCAGCAGCACCGGCAGCCAGGGACGGCTGCGGTTCATCACCCCGATCGTGGTCTCCGGGTCTCCGCAGGCCACGTGCACGTGGCAGCCGAACACCAGGGTCTCCTTCGCCACCTGCCGCCCCGCCTCCTCGAGGGCGCGGTAGCGCTGCTTCGGGGTCACCTCCTGCTCCCGCCACGAGGAGAGCGGATGGGTCCCCGAAGCAGCGATGCGGCAGCCCTCCCGCTCGGCGGCGCCGTGCATCGCGCGGCGCATCCGCACCAGCTCGCGGCGCACCTCGGCGAGGCTCTCGCAGACCGGGGTGCCGGCCTCGACCTGGGAGTGGAGCAGCTCGGGCTGGGCGGCGTCGCCCAGCCGCCGGCGGGCCTCCTCGAGCACCGCGCCGGCGCGCCCGGACAGCTCGCCGGTGGCGGCGTCGACGACCTGGTACTCCTCCTCCACCCCGAGGGTGAAGCGCGCCTCGCCGCTCACCGGGAGGACGCCTCCGCGCTCGCCGTGGCCGGCCGCAGGCAGCCCACGGGGTGCTGGCAGGCGTGCTGCGGGCTGGGCGGGGGTGCCGCCGACACGTCGGCGCCGCGGCGCACCGTGAGCAGCGCCACCACGCCGCCGGCGGCGCAGACCAGGGCGGCCATCAGCATGGCGCGCCGGTAGGCGGCGGTGTATTCGGGGCTCCCCAACCGGGTCGTGGCCAGCCCGGACAGCAACGGCAGCACCGCCACCGCGAGCAGGCCGGCGACCCGGGCCACCGCGTTGTTCACCGCCGAGGCGACGCCGGCGTGGCGCTCCTCCACGGCGCCGAGCACCGCGGCGGTGAGCGGGGCCACGGTGAGGGAGAGGCCGAGGCCGAGCACCACCATTCCGGGGAGCACGTCGCGCAGGTAGTCCGCGTGGGCGCCGATGCCGCCGAGGAGCACCAGGCCGAGGGCGGTGACCAGCGGTCCGACGGTCATCGGCAGGCGCGGCCCGATGCGTTGGGCGAGGGCGCCGGCGCGCGCCGAGAGCAGCAGCGTGAGCACGGTGAGGGGGAGGAGCGAGGCGCCCGCGGTCACCGGCGACCAGCGCGCCGCCTCCTGCAGCTGGAGCACGACCAGGAAGATGGCGGCGCCGAGGCCGCCGTAGATGGCGAAGGTGGCGAGGTTCGCGCCGGTGAACTGCGGGTCGCGGAAGAGCGAGAGCGGCAGCATCGGCTGGCGCGCCCGCAGCTCGGTGGCGAGGAACCCGGCCAGGGCGAGCACGCCGACGACCCCGGCGACGATGACCCCCGCCCGGTCGCCGGACGCAGGCGCCTCGATGAGCGCGTAGACGACGCCGCCCAGGCCGGCGACGGCGAGCACGGCCCCGGCCACGTCGGGGCGCCCCCACGCCTCCGCGTCCGCGGTCTCGGGGACGTGGCGCAGCGCCGCCCAGGCGGTGAACGCCGCGACCGGCACGTTGAGCAGGAAGATCAGCCGCCAGGACACCGCGGCGACCAGCCAGCCGCCCGCCAGCGGACCCGCCGCCGCGGCCAGGCCCTGGGTGCCAGACCAGGCGCCGATGGCGCGGCCGCGGTCCTCGGACCGGAGGCTGGCGGTGATGATCGCCAGGCTCTCCGGGGTGAGCAGCGCGCCGCCGGCCCCCTGGAGCACCCGCGCCGTGACCAGCAGCCCGGTCGACGGGGCCAGCGCGCAGAGCAGCGAGGCGGCGGTGAACACCACCAGGCCGGTCACCAGCATCCGGCGCCGGCCGTAGCGGTCACCGAGCGAGCCGCCGAGGAGAAGGAGCGCACCGAGCGCCAGGGTGTAGCCGTTGACCGTCCACTGCAGCCCGGAGAACCCGGCGTGGAGGTCACGGCCGATCGCCGGCAGGGCGACGTTCACCACGGTGGCGTCGAGCGAGGCCACCGACGATGCGAGGATCGCGACCGCCAGCACCCACCGTCCCCGGGGGCTGTCGTAGGCGATCCGGGCGTCCGCAGGTGCGGCGGAGGGTGGTGCGGCGGACATGGGCCGCGCCATCCTGCCACAGCCGCACCGCCGCCACGCCCGTGTCCGGCCGGGCGGGCGCGCTCCCGGTCTCCGCTATGCTGATGCCTCGACCGGCAGGCGGAGCCGCCGCTGGGTGGAGGGGCTGCGTGACCGGAAAGAGGGGCCGTCCGACGTGAGTCGCGGTGATCGCGCGCGTGTCGAGGGCGACGTCACACCGGGCAACTGGGCGCTTCCGCTCACCGTGCTGGTGGTGGGGATGTTCATGTCCATCCTCGACACCGACATCGTCAACGTCGCCGTGCCCACCATGCAGCGCGACTTCGGCGCCACCACCGACCAGGTGCAGTGGGTGGCCACCATCTACACCCTGATGCTCGGCATCGTGGTGCCGGCGAGCGGCTGGCTCGGCGACCGCTACGGGCTCGACCGCATCTACAACGTCGCCCTGGTCGCCTTCGCCGCCGGCTCGGCGCTCTGCGGGGTCGCGTGGAGCCTGAACAGCCTGCTGTTCTTCCGCGTCGTCCAGGCCATCGGCGGCGGTCTGATGCCGGCGGTGTCGATGGCGATGCTCTACAAGATCGTGCCGCCCCAGAAGCTCGGCGTCGCCATGGGCCTGTTCGGGCTGGGCGTGCTCTTCGCGCCCACCGTCGGTCCCACCATCGGCGGGTACCTCGTCGAGTACGTGAACTGGCGGCTGATCTTCTACATCAACGTGCCCATCGGCGCGCTCGGCCTGGTCGCGGCGCTGATGGTGCTGCCCCGCTTCCCCAGGATCGCCGGGCAGCGCTTCGACCTCGGCGGCTTCCTGACCGTCTCGACCGGCCTGTTCGCGCTGCTGCTCGCCCTCTCCAAGGGCGCCGACTGGGGCTGGACGTCGTACCGCATCCTCGGGCTCGTGGTGATCGGCGTCCTCAGCCTCGCCGTCTTCGCGATCATCGAGCTCTCCGTCGCCGACCCGCTGCTCGACCTCCACGTCTTCCGCTACTGGAACTTCACCCTCTCGCTGATCCTCATCTCCGTGCTCTTCGCCGGCCTCTTCGGGCTGTACTTCTACATCCCCCTGTTCCTCCAGGAGGGCGAGGGTCTGGGGGCCCTCCAGGCGGGCCTGCTGCTGCTCCTGCCCGCCCTGCTCACCGGCCTCACCATGCCCTTCTCGGGGAGGATCTACGACAGGATCGGCGCCCGCTGGCCGGCGGCGGTCGGCTGCCTGGTGGTCGCCTACGGCACCTACCTGATGCGCAACGTCACCCCCGACACCCCGCGGGGCGTGCTCGTCCTCTGGATGTGCGTCCGCAACCTCGGCATGGGCATCGCGTTCATGCCGATCATGACCAGTTCCATGGCGGGGATCCCCACCGCCGAGGTGAACCGGGCGAGCGCGGTCAACAACATCGTCCAGCGGATCGCCTCGGCATTCGGGCTGGCGGTGATGACATCGGTGCTCACCACCCAGATGGCGCAGCAGTTCTCCAGCCGGGCGTCGCTGAGCGTCGCCGGCGCCGCCGCCGACCCGCACCTCAGCGGCGGTGGCATGCTCGCCTGGCGGGGGGCGGTGCAGACCGCCGCCTTCGGGGGTGGGCTCGGCGACCTCTTCCTGCTCACCGCGGGGGTCACCGCCCTCTGCGCGGTGATGGCTCTGATGCTCCCCGCCAAGCCGGTCGCCGGCGCCGGGATGATGGTGGAGGGAGGGCCGATGCCGGCCCCGCAGGCGGCCGAGCCCGAGCCCGAGCCGGT
>JAQBPI010000120.1 GCA_028287605.1 Chloroflexota bacterium | reverse complement strand
TGCCGGCTGCTCGCGCCCGACGCACCGGAGCCGGCCCACCAGGGGCTGGTCGGCCTGCTGGCGGCGGGCACCTCCGACCTCGAGCCGCTCGCCGAGGCGCGGATGGTCTGCGAGGCGGCGGGCTGCGCCACCACCACCGCCGCCGACGTGGGCGTGGCCGGCCTGGAGCGGCTGTTCGCCCCCCTCGGCGCGATGCTCGGCGCCGGCGCCGACGCGCTGGTGGTGGCCGCGGGGATGGACGGCGCCCTCGCCTCGGTGGTCGCGGGCCTCGCCGGGGTGCCGGTGATCGGGCTGCCCGTGTCCACCGGCTACGGCGCCGGCGGCCGGGGCCGGGCGGCGCTGCTCTCCATGCTCCAGGGCTGCGCCCCCGGGCTGGTGGTGGTGAACATCGACAACGGGGTGGGCGCCGGGGCCGCGGCCGCCCTGATGGCGCGGCGCCGCTCCGGCGAGCCCTGGGCAGGGGGGAGGACCGCGACTCCGCGGGCTCTGCCCGCGGGCGGTTGGGGGGGGAGTCCCCCCAGGAAGTGACCCGGCTCGCCGGTCCCCCGGTGGGCGCCGTGCTCTTCGACTACGGCCTCACCCTGGTCACCTACCGCCGCCCGGAGGCCGCCCTCGAGCGCGCCCACGAGCTGATCTCCCGGCTGCTCGCCGCCCGGCTCGGCGTCGCCGTGCCCGAGGGGGCGCGGCTGCTCACCGCGGTGCACGACGTCGTCGAGGCGGCGGTCGAGGCCCACGAGCTGGGCGGCGGCCTCGAGGAGATCGACCTCGAGCCGGTCACCGCCGCCGCCTACCGCGCGCTCGGGCTCGAGCTGCCCGCGGAGCTGCTCGACGACGTCCGGCGGATCGAGCAGGAGGCCTGGGTCGAGGGCATCACCGTCGCCCCCGACACCGTCGCCACCCTGCGCGAGCTGCGCCGGCGGGGGCTGCGGCTTGGCCTGGTCTCCAACGCCCCGTACCGGGCGGCGAGCATGCGCGCCCAGCTCGCCCGGCTCGGCCTGCTGCCCCTGCTCGACGCCGCCGTGTTCTCCAGCGCGGTGGGCTGGCGCAAGCCCTCGCCGGTGATCTTCGAGCGTGCCCTCGCCGGGCTCGGCGCCCGCCCCGAGGAGACGCTGATGGTCGGCGACCGCGGCCGCGAGGACGTCGACGGCGCCCACGCCGCGGGGATGCGCGCCGCCCTGCTCCGCGAGCACAGCGCGGGCCCCGGCGGCGAGACCGCGCCCGACGCGGTCCTCGACCGGCTCGCCGGCGTGGTCCCGCTGGTGGTGGCGACCGCAAGACGCGGCGGCTTTCACTGTTGACGTCTATGAGAACGGTCTGACGCCTTCTTAGGCGATGGCTATACTCGGCTTCCGGGTCAGACCCGCTGCGGGCGGTCGGGGGTAAGGGAGGGCTCGTGGACTTCCGCGACTACCTGAAGGAGAGGTGCCGAGAGCGCGGCATCTCCCTCCATCGCCTGGCGCTGCTCTGCGACCTCAACCAGATCTACTTCTACCAGGCGATCAACAAGAACAAGGAGAACCCGCCGCCGTGGGTGCTGCGCCGCGCCGCGCCGCACCTCGGGGTCGGCTACACCGAGCTGCTGATCGCCGCCGGCTACCTCCGCGAGGCGGACATCGAGGAGTGGCTCGAGGGGCGCAAGCGCCCTGCCGAGTCCCCGTCGGGGTGAGCGCGCTCGCCTCGTCGCCACCCCCGGACGGCTGGCACGACCACGACGGCGAGCCCGTCGACATCGACGCCGCGCTGGTGGACGCCTTCCGGACCGGTGACGTCTATGCGTTCGAGTCGATGTACCGCGTCCACCACCGCTACGTCGAGATGCTGGCGCGGCGGATCATCGTGGATCCGCACCGGGCCGAGGACATCGCCCAGGAGGCCTTCCTGCGGCTGGCCCGCCAGCTGCTCTCGAACCACGGCGAGATCCGGGTGCGCGCCTGGCTGCACCGCACCACCACCAACCTCGCCATCGACGAGCACCGCCGGCTGCGCACGATGCAGCACTATCAGGAGCAGGCCTCGCCGGCGGAGGAGCTGCAACGGGCGCTCGAGGGGTACCAGGAGGGCCACCCCGAGCGCGCCGCCGAGCGCCGCGAGATCCGCCTGCTCATCGTGCGGGTCATCGAGCACCTCCCCCCGCGCTACCGCACCATCCTGGCGCTGCGCGAGCTCGAGGGCCTGGACTACCCGCACATCGCGGAGCGCATGGGCCTCTCCATCTCGGCGGTCGAGTCGCTGCTCTTCCGTGCCCGGCGCCGCTTCACCGAGGTGTACGGCGAGCTCTCCGAGGAGCCAGGACCGGTTCCCCGGCGCCGCCGCCGGCGGGAGCTCCCCCCCGCGGTCTGACGGACGTGTGGCCCCGCGCCGTCATCCACCTCGACCTCGACGCCTTCTACGCCTCGGTCGAGCAGCTGCGCCGCCCCGAGCTGCGTGGCCGGCCAGTGATCGTCGGCGGCGGCGGCCCCGACCACCGCCGCGGGGTGGTCAGCGCCGCCTCCTACGAGGTGCGCGCCTTCGGGGTGCGCTCGGCGATGCCGCTGGTGACCGCGCTGCGGCTCTGCCCCACGGCGGTGGTGCTGCCGGTCGACTTCCCCGCCTACCGCGCCGCCTCCGCCCAGGTCTTCGCCATCGCCCGCGGCTACACCCCGCAGCTCGAGCCCGCCTCGCTCGACGAGGCCTACCTCGACGTCACCGGCTCGCAGCGGCGCTTCGGGTCGCCGCCGGCGATCGCGGTGGAGATCCGCGACCGCATCCTCGCCGAGTGCGGGCTCCACGCCTCCTTCGGCGTGGCCACGTCGAAGACGGTCGCCAAGATCGCCTCCGAGGTGCGCAAGCCGCGGGGGATGGTGGTGGTCGCCCCCGGCGAGGAGGCCGCCTTCCTGGCGCCGCTGCCGCTGCGCGCCCTGCCCGGGCTGGGCCCCGCCGCGGAGACGGCGCTGAGCGGGCTGGGCGCCTCCACCCTCGGCCAGCTCGCCGCCCTCCCCGAGGACGCGGTGCGCCGGCGCCTCGGCGAGGCCGCGTCGCGCTCCCTGCTGCGCCGCGCCCGCGGAATCGACGACGCCGCGGTGACGGTGCCGGGGCGGCCCAAGAGCGTCTCCCGGGAGGAGACCTTCGTCGAGGACGTCGGCGACCGCCGCCTGCTCGAGGACCGCCTCCGCCAGCTCGCCGCGGACGTCGGCCGCCGTCTCCGCCAGGGCGGCTGGACCGCGGCGACGGTGACCGTCAAGCTCCGCGACTCGCGGTTCGTCACCAGCAGCCGGCAGCGCACCCTGGCGGCGCCGGTCGACGCCGACCGCCTGATCGCCGCCGCCGCCCTGGAGCTCTTCGCCGCCGCCTGGCAGGGCCAGCCGCTGCGGCTGCTCGGGGTCGGCACCAGCGCGCTCGCCGATGCCGGGCAGCTCGACCTCCTCGACCCCGAGGTCGAGCGCGAGTCCCGGCTCGACCGCACCCTCGACGACCTCCGCCGACGCTTCGGCGACCGTGCCCCCCACCGCGGCGCCTCGGCTCCGGGGCTGCGCGACCTCGACTGGCGGGGCGACGACCTGCGCCGATAGTCCTCGCCCGCCACGCCGCCCCCGCTCCGTCGAGCGAGCTCAGGCCTGGCGCCGGTCCTCCTCGTCGCCGTCGTCGTCGAGCTCCTCGAGCTCGTCGATGTCGTCGAGGAAGGGCACCAGGCTCGCGTCGTTCCGGGCCCGCGCCTCGGCGAGCAGGTCGCCGATCACGGACACCCGTTCGAGCGGCCAGTCGAGCACCGCGGCGAGCTCGAGCGCGGTGGGGTCCCGCCCCAGCTGCCTGCCCATCTCCACCTCCGCGAGGTCGAGCAGGCGGCTGTCGCTGACCAGCGCCTCGGCGGTCCTGCGCTCGGTCTCCTCGCGCTCCACCGCCGCGTCCACGAAGAGGTCGACCACCCGGCGCACGTAGGCGCGCAGGCCGGCGGCGTCACCGCCGCGCGCCGCGTACTCGCCGACCGCGGTGACCACCGCGATCGAGGCCTCCTGGTAGAGGTCGCCCACGTCGACGCCGGAGTCCGCGCGGGCGAGGGCGGCGTCGAGGGCGACGCCGAGGTGGTGCTCCACCAGCGTCGTGCTGGCCTCGCCGGCGCCCTCCCGGCGCGCCCTCTCGAGCAGGTCGGCGACCTCCTCGAGGGGAAGCGGCGGGCGGGTGCGCACCTGCGCCGCGAGGCTGTCGAGGGCGGTGTCGACACCCGGGTCCATCACCCCGGCACCCGTCCCGCCTTGCGGCCGAAGCGCGCGGCGAACTGCTCCACGGCGCGCGCCACCTCGCGGCGCGCCGCCCCGGCGCTGGCCCGCTCCACCGCTCCCGAGAGGGGGCCTCCACCCACCGAGTAGGCGGCGACCAGCTCCAGGGTCGAGCCCCCCGCGGTCGGGGTGACGGCGATGGTGATGGTGAGGTCCATGCCCTCCTCGAGCGCGTACCGCGCGCGGCGGGGCGGGTCGTGCTCGCGGGAGACGAGCACGCCGCTGAGGTGGCGGCCGATCAGACCCACCTCGACGGCGTACCGCGCTCCCACGCCCTGCGGCGATCCGTCGAGGCGGCGCAGGCCGCGGACGGCGGGAAGCCAGTCGGCGTGCTCGAGGTCGGTCGCCGCCTCGAACACCTCCTCCGGGCGCACCGGCATGGTGGCGGTGGCACGCGCTTCGATCACGGGAGTCACGGTACCAGAGCGGTCCAGAGCGATCACCCCGGTTCACAGGATGATCGTCGCGAACTCGCCGACGGTCTCGAACCCGAGCCGGGTGTAGACGCGCCGCGCCGCCACGTTGAAGTGATTGACGTACAGCGAGCAGGTGGGCACCTCGGCGTGCAGCGCCTCGCAGACGGCGGCGAGGCCGGCGGTGGCGACCCCGCGGCCGCGGGCCGAGGGTGCGGTGTACACCCCC
>JAQBPI010000107.1 GCA_028287605.1 Chloroflexota bacterium | reverse complement strand
CTGAGGGGCTCGCCCTCGGCGCCGTTGACCAGCACCACCGGGCGGGCGCCGCGCCGCTCCGCCACCGCGCGCCACTTGCGGCCCACCGGGAAGGCGGCGCCGCCGCGACCGCGGAGGTCGCTGCGGTCGAGGACGTCGATGAGCTCGGAGCCGGTGGAGGGCAGCGGGCCCAGCCGGGAGAGGTGGCCGGCGGCGGCCTCCATGCCGACGCGGGGATCGGGGCCGGAGAGCAGGCTGGGGCCGGTCATCGCCCCGCGCCGGAGGGGGCTCGGCGCAGCGCGACCCGCTTCTCGCCGGCGAGCGGATCGCCGGGCGAGAGCAGCCGGTAGGCGGCGGCGGAGAGCACGCCGGCGACACAGAGGACGGTGACCCCGGACATCCACAGCGACCCCGCGTCGGTGCCGGTGCCGAGGCCGTGGAGCACCGCGATCGGCCAGCAGGCGTACGCCAGCCCGTGGATCGCCCGCCAGGCGCGCCGGCCGACGACGGAGCGCAGCAGGCTGGTGGCGGCGATGGCGAGCATCAGATCGAGGGCGATCGTCCCCAGTCCCAGCCAGACGGTGCGGTACGGGGACCCGAACGGCACCGTCGCAGCGGTGATGCCCAGGTGGGTGTAGGGGTCGACCACCGCGGTGACGATGTGGAGGCAGAGGAAGACCAGCGCCATCAGCGACAGGTCGCGGTGCAGCGCGGCGGTGAGGAACCGCGGCCAGCGCCGGCCGCCGGCCCGGGCGCGGGTCAGCATGCCGAGGGCCATGACGCCGCTCAGCAGCACCATGCTGACCACGCCCGCCCCGCGGGTCGTGTACCAGAGCAGCGTGCTGTTCACCGGCGTCTCCCGTCGTATCTGTCGTTCGGACACCTCCGACGATGGGCCCCGCTCCTCCAGCGTTCCTGGGTGATTGCTGGGAGAACGCTGAGAGTCGCGAGGCGGCGGCCCGCCAGGGGACCGACCTGCCGTGGCGAGGGCTGGGCGGTTTGCACCATTCCGCACCCGCGATGCTTGGTTGCGGGCGCCGAAGCCGTCCGTCCGGGCAGGGCGTAGCCTGACCCTGTTCATCATTGGGGGGGAAGAGCCATGCGCTTGATCACGCGCGTCCCGGTGCCGTCACCCGTGCGTGCGGGGCGGTGATCGCGCCGCTGACCGTCGAGGCGACGCCGTATCCGTTCCTTCTCGACCCGGAGTCGACCGCGCTGCTCATCATCGACATGCAGCGCGACTTCCTGGAGCCCGGCGGATTCGGCGCCGCTCTCGGCAACGACGTGAGCCTGCTCCAGGCGGTGGTGCCGCCGCTCCGCCGGGTGCTGAGCGCGGCACGGGCGGCCGGCCTGCCGGTGATCCACACCCGCGAGGGCCACCGCCCCGACCTCAGCGACTGCCCGCCGAGCAAGCTGGCGCGCGGCAATCTCCCCAGCGGGATCGGCAGCCTCGGACCCAAGGGCCGGATCATGGTGCGGGGAGAGTACGGCCACGACATCGTCGACGAGCTCGCCCCCCTCGAGGGTGAGGTGGTCCTCGACAAGCCGGGCAAGGGCTCCTTCCACGCCACCGACCTGGAGCTGATGCTGCGCAACCGCGGCATCGACAGCCTGGTGGTCACCGGGGTCACCACCGAGGTCTGCGTCCACACCACGGTGCGCGAGGCGAACGACCGCGGCTTCGAGTGCCTGGTGCTCGAGGACTGCGTGGGCTCCTACTTCCCCGAGTTCCACGAGGTGGGGCTGAGGATGATCGCAGCACAGGGCGGCATCTTCGGCTGGGTCACCTCGTCGCCGGTCCTGCTCACCGCTCTCGCCGCTCTGGAAGGAGAAGCATGACCACCACGGCAGCGCCTCCCGATCAGACCCCGGCGCCTCCGGTGCAGGTGCCGATCTGGACTCCCGGTGACCTCAACGCCTTCTTCGGCCTGGGCATCAACCTGCTCGTCAACGTGCTGGTGCTGGGCTCGCTCGCGGCCGGGGTGGTCCACATCAGCGGTCACGACGTGAATGGCGTGATCCTTCCCGCGCTCGGCATCGAGCTGCTCATCGGCAACCTCTTCTACTTCACGCTCGCCCGCCGGCTGGCGCGCCGTGAGGGCCGCACCGACGTCACCGCCATGCCCTATGGGCCCAGCGTGCCGCACATGTTCATCGTGACCCTGGTGATCATGCTGCCCGTCTACCTGCGCACGCACGACCCGGTCCTCGCCTGGCAGGCGGGCATCGCCTGGGCCTTCATCATCGGCGTGATCATCCTGATCGGCGCCTTCGTCGGCCCCACGGTGCGACGCCTCACCCCGCGCGCGGCGATGCTGGGGACGCTGGCCGGCATCTCCGTGTCGTTCATCTCCATGCGCCCGGCGGCGCAGATGTGGACGGCGCTCTGGATCGCCCTGCCCACCTTCGCGGTGATCCTCATCGGCTTCCTCTCCGGAGTGCGCCTCCCGCGCAACTTCCCGGTGGGCCTGGCCGCGCTGCTGCTCGGCACCGCGATCGCCTGGGTGGGCGGGTACATGTCGCTGCCGGCGGTCGGCGACTCGCTGCACCAGATCGCCCTCTCCATCCCCGGCCTCGACCCCGGCCGGCTGATTCGCGGCCTGCAGGGCATCTCCCCGCTGCTCGCCACCGCCATCCCGCTCGGCATCTACAACTTCACCGAGGCGATGAGCAACGTCGAGAGCGCCGCCGCCGCCGGCGACAACTACAACCTGCGCAGCGTGCTGCTCGCGGACGGCACCGGAGCGGTGGTGGGCTCCTGCCTGGGCAGCCCCTTCCCTCCCGCCGTCTACATCGGCCATCCGGGCTGGAAGGCCGCGGGCGGCCGCGCCGGCTACTCACTGGCCACCGGCATCAGCGTCTTCCTGCTCTGCTCGCTCGGGCTCTTCCCGCTGCTCGGCGCGCTGCTCCCGATTCCCGCGATCGTCCCGGTGCTGCTCTACATCGGCCTGGTGATCGGGGCCCAGGCGTTCCGCGCCGTCCCGCGCGCGCACGCGGCGGGGGTGGTGCTCGCGATGATCCCCAACATCGCGGCATGGGCCCAGGGGCTGGTCGCCGGCGCACTGTCCGCCGCCGGCACCAGCGCCGACAAGGTGGGCGAGACCGCGCTCGCCAACGCCGGCATCATCAACTCCGGGCTGCTCTCGCTGGGTGAGGGCGCGGTGCTCGCCGGCATGGTGCTGGGCGCGATCGCGGTGCTGCTCATCGACCGCCGCTTCGTGCTCGCCGCGGTCTACTGCTTCGTCGGCGCGGCGCTGTCGACGGTGGGGCTGATCCACGGCGGGCAGGTGGGATTCTGGGTGTCGCCGAGCATCGCCCTCGGGTACGCGCTCACCGGCGTGGTGTGCCTCGGCTTCAGCCTGCTCGGGGTCCCCGTGCGTGAGGCCGACCCCACCGACTCCAACGACGTCGCCGGTGTCGACGAGGCGCCCGCGCCGGCACTGCGGCGGCCGTCGATGCCGCGGCTCCGCCGCCACCCCGCCGAGGCGGCGCTGGCCGGCGAGAGCGTGGCCGTCGCCGCGCCCCTGGAGGAGGCGACGCCGTGACCGGTGTGGCGGCCGACCCCTACACCTGGCCCTATGACGGCGACGTCGACCCGGCACGCACCGCGCTGGTCTGCATCGACTGGCAGACCGACTTCTGCGGCGAGGGCGGCTACGTGGACGCCATGGGCTACGACCTCGCGCTGACCCGCGCGCCGCTGCAGCCGACCATGCGCGTGCTGGCGGCGGCGCGCAGCCACGGGATGATGGTGATCCACACCCGAGAGGGTCACCAGCCCGACCTCTCCGACCTCCCGGCCAACAAGCGCTGGCGCTCCGGGCGCATCGGCGCGGAGATCGGCACCGAGGGACCCTGCGGCCGCATCCTGGTGCGCGGCGAGCCGGGCTGGGAGATCGTCCCGGAGGTCGCCCCCCTGCCCGGCGAGGTGGTCATCGACAAGCCGGGCAAGGGCGCCTTCTACGCCACCTCGCTCGACCTGGTGCTGCGCGTGGCCGGGATCACCCACCTGCTGCTCACCGGCATCACCACCGACGTCTGCGTGCACACCACCATGCGCGAGGCCAACGACCGTGGCTACGAGTGCCTGATCCTCTCGGACTGCACCGGGGCGACCGACCCCGACAACCACCGGGCGGCGCTGCGGATGGTGACCATGCAGGGCGGGGTCTTCGGCGCAGTGGCCACCTCCGATGCGCTGCTGGCCGCACTGTGAGCGCCGCCGCCCTCGCCCTGCAGGACGAGCGCGTGGTCGCCGAGGTTCGTGTCCAGTTCGACGCCTACGAGACCGCCCTCCTCGCCAACGACGTCGAGGCGCTCGACGGGTTCTTCTGGTCGAGCGACCAGGCGGTCCGGTACGGCATCGCCGAGACCCTCTACGGCGCCGAGGAGATTGCCGCCTACCGCCGCTCTGTCCTCCGCGGTGCGTGGGAGCGGGTGCTGACGCGGGTGGAGATCCGCACCTTCGGCAGCGACGTCGCGGTGGTCGCGGCGGAATGGTCCTGGGACGAGCAGTCCGGCCGGCAGACGCAGACATGGGTGCGGCTGCCCGAGGGCTGGCGGGTGGTCTGCGGGCACGTCTCTCTGGTGCCGTGAACAGCGGGTAACCCTCGACGCGCATAATGGCGGCCATCGCATGCACATGCACCCTTCTCATGACGCTGCGATGAAGACAGACGCCGCGCGCCCGTCCCAGCACCACCCGGAGGCAGTCCCATGGCCAGAGCCCGTCAGTCGTCAGCGGCGCCGGCACGCCGCAGGCGTGCCGCCGGATCGGACACCCTGCGCACCGCGGCCGACGACTTCCTGTCGCGGTTCGGCGGGCTCGTCGACGAGATCGTCTCCCTCCGTGAGGCGCTCGAGCAGGCGCAGCACGAGAACCTCGAGCTCCATGCCGAGCTCGCCGAGGGCATCGACCTGTTCCGTGACGCGCGTGCGCTCGTGGTGCGCGCCGAGGCGCCCGCCCAGAGGCGCGGTCGGGGCG
>JAQBPI010000152.1 GCA_028287605.1 Chloroflexota bacterium | reverse complement strand
CCGGCGGGGGTGCCCTGCGGGCTGGGGCTGGTGCTCGGCGCCACCGCGCTGGTGGCGGTGCGGCGCCGCTCGTCGACGCCGCTGCCCTGGCTGAGCGCCGGGCTCACCGTCGCCGCTCTCACCGCGGTGAGCGCCTGGCAGCTCGGCCAGGTCGGATACACCGCCTCGCTCGTCATCCTGGGGACCGCTCTCGCGGCGATGTCGGTGGCGATGCCGCCGGCCCAGCGCCTGCTCGCCTGGTGGGGCGCCGGCCTGCGCCTCGCCGCAGCCGCCTGCGTGATCGTGTCGCCGGTCTGGCTGGAGGCGCTGCTCAGCGCGGGGGCGCTCGCCGGGGCGGTGCTGCTCGCCGCCACGACCCGCCGCGCCCTCGCCGGCCTGCTCGTCGCCGCCCTCGGAGCCGCCGCCTGGTACTGGTCGGCCGCGCTGGTCGCCGGCGGCGGGCTCAGCCTCCACCAGGCCGCCATCGCCCTCGCGCCGCTGCCCTTCCTCGCCGCCGCCGGGCTGGCGCTCACCGGGACGAGCCTGCGCCGCGCCGGGGGTGACCTCGCGGCCGGCCTCTGGGCGGGCGCCGGCGGCCTGGTCGTGCTCAGCCTCGGCCTCTGCGTCGCGGCTGGGGACCACACCCTGCTCTCCGTGGTCAGCGGCGCCCTCGCCGTGGCCGTCTACCTCGCCGGCCGCCGCCTGCAGCGGCTGGAGACCGTGGTCGGTGCCGCCGCCCTCGCCGCCACCTCCGCGGTGAGCGCCGCCCTCGCCATCGGCGCCGGCACCACCGGCGCGGTGCTGGGGCTGACCGCGCTCGGCCTGGCCGTCCGCGGCGGCGCCCTGCTCGACGGGCCGGGGCCGCACTGGCGCACCGCCCACCGTCTCACCGCCCTCGGCCTCGTCGCCCTGGCCGCGCTCTGGGCGTTCACGGAGGCCACCGGCACACCCGACGGGCTGGCGGGCCTGTCGACCGCGCTCGCCCTCTCCGGGTTCGCCGCCACGCTGGTCGCCGCCGCCCTGCTCGCCACCGAGCCGGCCGGCCCGGCGCCGCGGCTCGCCCTCTGGGGGGGAGTGCTGCTCGCCGCCACCGCGCTCGACTGGCTGAGCGCCGCCGCCCACCTCATGGACGCCCAGGACTACGTGGTCGCCCCCGCCCTCGCCGCGATCTGCTGCGGGCTCGCCGCCCGCGGCGACCGCCTCCCCGACGGACGCCCCGGGGCGGCGCTGCCGCTGCTCGGCGGCGGCCTGTGCCTGCTGCTCGGCAGCAGCGGCCTCCAGGCTCTCGCCGCCAGCTCCGGCTCCTGGTACCTGCCGCTCCTGCTCGGCGAGGCGATCGCGGTCCTGCTCGTCGGGGTGATCGCGGAGTCGCGGCTCTGCGCCGTGGCCGCGGGCGCGGCGCTGGCGGGCGTCTGCCTGCGCGCCCTCGGCATCGCCGCCTCCAGCCTGCCCCTCTACGCGGTCTTCGGCGGCTGCGCGCTGCTGCTGCTCACCGGGTCGGTGGGCCTGGCCCTCGAGCGCGAGCGGGTGAACCGGCTCCGCCAGGCCCTCTCCCGCTGGAGGCCCTGACCGGGACCGCGCGGAGTAGCCTGCTCGGCGCCATGTCCGACTCCAGCCCCCAGCCCATCTCCGGCCCGGATCCTGCCCCACCCCCTCCGCGAGAGCACCGCGGCCCCGGGCCCGGCGAGTGCCGGCTCTGTGGCTCGGCGCCTGCGGCGGACGTCACCTTCCGCCAGCACGTGGGCATGGTGCTGCTGATGCAGGCGCGCAGCCGGCCGGGGCCGTACTGCCGGTCGTGCGGGATCGCCACCTTCCGCGACCTCCAGAACCGCACCCTGCTGACCGGCTGGTGGGGGGTGATCTCGCTGCTGGTCTTCAGCTGGTCGACGCCGCTGCGCAACCTGCTGTCGCTGCGCCGGGTGCGGCGGCTGGGCGCCCCGGTGCGCGACCCGGCGGTGATCAGCCCGCTGGCGGCGCCGCTGCTCCCGGGCCGGCCGCTCTGGAGGCGCCCCGGGCCGCTGGTCCCGCTGGTGGTCGCCGCCGTGGCCCTGCTCCTGGTGGTGCGGGCGGTGACCGCCCCCCAGCTCATCGACCCCACCTCGGACTCCCTCCCCGGGCAGTGCGTGGTCGTCGTCGCCGGTGAGCTGCGGCCGGCCGGCTGCTCCGGACCGCACGACGGGAGGATCCTGCAGAAGCTCTCGCCGGGGACCCTGGCCGACCCCTGCGCCGCCGGGGTGCCGGTCCGCTACCTCCGCGACGACGTGGTCCTCTGCGTGGAGCCGTCGCGCTGACCGGTGGCGACGTCCCGCGGAGCCTCCATTCCGGTAGCCTTGCCACCCACCATGGCCAAGGCGCCCCGTCCCGGCATTCCCCCCGCGGGGGCCGAGGACCGTCCGCGACTGAGCGATGGTGACCTCAAGGCCACCGCCGCCGGCGCCAACGGCGCCGCCGCAGGCACCCCCGGCAGCGTCACCGAGCGCAAGATCAACCTGCTCAGGAAGCGGCGCTACGACGCGGTGCAGCGCGGCGGGGCGGCGGCGCGCGTGCAGCACCGCAAGGGCAAGCTCACCGCCCGCGAGCGCATCGAGCGGCTCCTCGACCCCGGCTCCTTCGTCGAGATCGACGTCTTCGCCATGCATCGCTCCACCAACTTCGGGATGGGTGAGAAGCGCATCCGCGGCGACGGGGTGATCACCGGCTGGGGCACCGTCGACGGCCGCCAGGTGTTCGTCTTCAGCCACGACGCCAGCGTCTTCGGCGGCTCGCTCGGCGAGGTCTTCGCCGAGAAGGTGACCAAGATCATGGACCTGGCGGTGCAGACCGGCGCGCCCTGCATCGGCGTCAACGACTCCGGCGGGGCGCGCATCCAGGAGGGCGTGGTGTCGCTCGCCGGCTACGCGGAGATCTTCTACCGCAACGTCTGGTCGAGCGGCGTCATCCCCCAGCTCTCGCTGATCGTCGGCCCCTGCACCGGCGGGGCGGTCTACTCGCCGGCGATGACCGACTTCATCTTCATGGTGCGCAGGGTCGGCTACATGTTCATCACCGGCCCCGACGTCATCAAGGTGACCACCGGCGAGGAGGTGACCCAGGAGGAGCTGGGCGGCTCGGACGTGCACAACCGGCGCAGCGGCGTCGCCCACTTCATCGCCGACGCCGAGGACGAGGCCTTCGCCCAGATCCGCGAGCTGCTCTCCTACCTGCCCAGCAACAACCGCGAGCAGCCGCCCCACCGTCCCACCCTCGACGATCCCCAGCGCGCCGACCCCGAGCTGCAGTCGATCATCCCCGACAACCCCAACCACCCCTACGACATGCGCGCGGTGATCAGCCGCGTGGTCGACGAGGCGCGCTTCCTCGAGGTGATGCCGTACCACGCCGAGAACCTGATCACCGGCTTCGCCCGCCTGGACGGTCACCCGGTGGGGATCGTGGGCAACCAGCCGCGGGTGCTCGCCGGCGCGCTCGACATCGAGGCGAGCATCAAGGGCGCGCGCTTCGTCCGCTTCTGCGACTCCTTCAACATCCCGCTGGTCACCTTCGTCGACGTGCCGGGGTTCCTCCCCGGCACCGCCCAGGAGTACGGTGGCATCATCCGCCACGGTGCCAAGCTCCTCTACGCATACTGCGAGGCCACCGTCCCCAAGCTCACGGTGATCACCCGCAAGGCCTACGGCGGTGCCTACGACGTCATGTGCAGCAAGCACATCCGTGCCGACTACAACGTGGCCTGGCCCACCGCGGAGATCGCGGTGATGGGCCCGCAGGGCGCGGTGAACATCATCTTCCGCCGGGAGATCGCCCAGGCCGCGGATCCCGCCGCCAAGGCCGCGCAGCTGATCGAGGACTACCGTGAGCAGTTCGCCAATCCCTACTACGCGGCCGAGCGCGGCTACGTCGACGACGTCATCGAGCCCAAGCAGACCCGCGCCGTGCTCGTCAACGCGCTGCGCATGACCGCCACCAAGCAGGTGGAGCGACCCCGCCGCAAACACGGCAACATCCCCCTCTGACGGTCGTGGCGGAGGCCGAACCCCCGCGCCCCCTGCCTCGCTATGGCGAGGCAGCCCTGGCCGACCTCGTCCCCGCGCTGATGCACGCGCTCGGCGCCGACGAGTTCCCCGACCCGCTCGGCCTCGACCCGCTCAACTCGGTGGCGCTGCTGGTCGTCGACGGCCTCGGGTTCGAGCTGCTCCGCGAGCGCGCGGCGTCGGCGCCCTTCCTCGCCGGCACCGCGCTGCGGGCGGTGCCGCTCACCGCCGGCTTCCCCGCCACCACCGCCGCCAGCATCGCCTCCATCGGCACGGGGCGCCCGCCGGGCGAGCACGGCCTGGTCGGCTACACGGTGTGGCTGCCCGGCGAGGAGGGCGCTCTGAACATGCTCACGTGGGCGCCCTACGGGGTGCGGGGGGGCGCCGGCGACACCATCCACCGGCTGCTCCCCGAGGAGGTGCAGCCCGACGCCACCGCCTTCGAGCGCGCCGTCTCCTCGGGCATCGACGTGGTGCTGATCGGGCCGCGGCTGCACTCCCACTCGGGGATGACCCGCGCGGTGCTGCGCGGTGGCCGCTACCGCCCGGCGATCTCGCTCGCCGACACCGCGCTGCAGATCGTCGAGGCGCTCGGCGAGCGCGGACGCCGCTTCGTGTACGCGTACCACCCCGACCTCGACGCCGTCGGCCACCTCCGCGGCACCGCCTCGGAGGCGTGGACGCTGCAGCTCGCCGACATCGACCGCACCGCCGCCCTAGTGGCCGAGCGGCTGCCCGCGGGGTCGGCGCTGGTGGTCACCGGCGACCACGGCATGATCGACCTGCCGCCGCGCTCGCGGGTGGACGTGGACGACCACCCCGAGCTGTCCGCCGGCCTGCGGCTGCTCGCCGGCGAGGCCCGCGCCCGCCACCTCCACGTCCGCGACGGCGCGGTCGAGGACGTGCTCTCCGCCTGGCGCGCCCACCTCGGCGACCGGATGTGGATCGTCTCCCGCGATCAGGCCATCGAGGAGGGCTGGTTCGGGCCGATCGTGCCGGCTCGCATCCGCGCGCGCATCGGCGACGTGCTCGCCGCCGCCCACGGCGACGTCGGCGTCTTCCAGCGCTCAGTCGACCCCGCCCAGGCGCGGATGATGGGCCACCACGGGTCGATGACCGCCGCCGAGCAGCTGGTCCCCTTCGTCATGGTGCGGCGCTGACAGGGGGAAGGCGTCAGCGACGAAGGAGCTGATGGCCTGGGGGAGTCCCCCGAAGCATTCGGCGCGTCAGCGCCGAGAGCCAGGCTGGCGGTCGGGGCTCGCCGCCGATCAGCGGCGCCAGCGGGGTCGCGCTGATCAGCCGGGTGGCGAGCAGCGCGAGCGCCAGGGTGCCGGCGGTGAGCAGCAGGAAGCCGGCGATCGAGCCGGGGAGGGGCTGCTGCAGCATCGGCTTCAGCAGGTCGTCACCGAGCTCGAAGGCGATCAGCGGATGGAGGATGTAGACGCCGAGCGAGTCGCGGCTCAACGCCCGCACCGGCCCGCCCAGCCGGGGCAGGCGGCGCAGCAGCGCGGGCGCTCCCAGCACCACCGCACCGGTCAGCGCGAGCACCACCGGCACCAGCAGGGGCCGGAGGAAGGCGCCGGTGCCCTGGGCGAACTCGCCGTACCGCAGGCGCGCCACCGGGCTGGCGACGAGCAGCGC
>JAQBPI010000054.1 GCA_028287605.1 Chloroflexota bacterium | reverse complement strand
CGTGCAGTCGTGGCGGTGGCGCCGGTGCCGCGGCGCACCGCGCCGCCGACGCGCTCCACCGCCTTGCGGATCTCGCTCTCGAGCCGCTGCACCGACTTCTCGAGCGCGGCAAGGCGCTTGTCGAGATCGGCGATGGGAAGCGCCTTCACCAGACCCTGGACCGCCTTCACCAGGTCACCCCCGGTGGAGCTCCTGCGGGTGGTCCCGGTCACGCGCTTCACAGTCCGCGTGACGGTTGCGGGTACCCCGCTCGTCCGTCTAGTCCTCGCCATGTGCTCTGGGCCTCCGATGGTGCGATCGTCGGGCGATCGCCACGGTTTGCGTATCTGACAGGACGTGGAGAAAACACGCTGCCCTGTGCAGGCGCATAGCATGGTCGATGTACACAGCAATGTCAAACCTGCCCCCCCCTCCGGCCGCCGGCGTCGACGCCGCTGCGACTGCGCACACCGACGGTGCGACGACTGGTCGACGGTCGCGGGGCGTCGGTGTGCCCCGCGCCGGGCGCCGAGGCAGTGCGCACGGGCGACAGCGGCGACCGCGCTCCGGGGCCGCACCCGAGACCGCGCCGCGGCTGCGGAACCGGGTGAGGATGGGCGGACGGCCATCGCCTCCCGTATAGTCGGCGAGTTCCGGGGGGGCCAGTACAGAGGAGTGCGGGCGCTGGAAACGCACGTCATCAAGAAGTACGCCAACCGCAAGCTCTACGACACCCACTCACGCCGATACGTGACCCTGGAGGTGATTGCGGAGCTGTTGCGAGAGGGTCACGACGTCCGGGTCGTCGATCGCACCAGCGGTGAGGACATCACCGCGGTGACGCTGAGCCAGATCCTGCTCGACCTGGAGCGGCAGCGCCGCGGGCCGCAGCCCGAGCCGCTTCTGGTCGACGCGGTGCGCGAGCGGGGAGAGCAGCTCATCGCCCTGGTGCGCGGCTCGCTGACGCTGCCGCGCGAGCTCCGGCAGCGCGCCACCGACAGCCTGGCGAGCACCACCCAGCATCTCGAGAGCCGCGTCGACGACGTGGTCTCGACCGGCCTGCACAACCTGAACATCGCCACCGCCGAGGAGGTCCAGGCACTGGCGAGGCGGGTCGAGGAGCTCGCCGCGCGCGTCGACGCGCTCACCGAGGCCCTCGGCGAGTCGTCGCCGGCCACGCGGCCCCCCGGTGGCGGCGGCGAGGACGGAGCGGCATGACGCTCACCACCTCCGTCTTCGCCGATGCGCAGCGCCGCGCCGACGCCGCCGCCGACGTGCTCGGGCTCGACCCGGGCATTCGCTCGGTGCTCCGCGAGATCAAGCGCGAGCTCGTCGTCCACTTCCCGGTGAAGTTCGACGACGGCAGCCACGCCGTGTTCACCGGCTTCCGTGTGCAGCACAACATCGTCCGCGGTCCCGCAAAGGGGGGCATCCTCTACTCGCCGGCGATCACCGTCGACGACATCCGCGCCCTGGCCATGGTGATGACCTGGAAGTCGGCGGTCGTCGACATCCCCTTCGGCGGTGCCAAGGGCGGCGTGATCTGCCATCCGCACCATCTCAGCACCGGCGAGCTGGAGCGGCTCACCCGCCGCTTCACCACCGAGATCGCGCTGCTCATCGGTCCCGAGAAGGACATCCCCGCCCCGGATATGGGCACCACGCCGCAGATCATGGCCTGGATGATGGACACCATCTCCATGAACGCCGGCTACTCGGTGCCCGCCGCGGTCACCGGCAAGCCGGTCGAGATCGGCGGAACGGCGGGCCGCGACCCCGCGATCGCCCGCGGGCTCACCATGGTGACGCTGTGGTCGCTCGAGGAGCTCGGAATCGACCCGGTGGGCGCGACGGTGGCGATCCAGGGCTTCGGACACGTGGGTGCGGAGTGCGCGCTGGGCCTCGCGGAGGCGGGGCTGCGCGTGATCGCGGTCACCGACAGCCGCGGCGGCGTGTACCGCCGCGAGGGGCTCGACGTGCGCCCGCTCGCGGCGCACGTCCGCGCCGGCGGCGCCGTCACCGACAGCGGAGCGGGCGAGATCATCGGCCCCACCGACGTGCTGGCGCTCGATGTCGACGTGCTCGTCCCCGCCGCGGTGCATTCGCAGATCCACGGCGGCAACGCCGCACGGGTGCGCGCTCGCATCATCGCCGAGGGCGCCAACGCCGCCATCACCCCCGACGCCGACCCGGTGCTCGACGCCGCCGGGATCCTCGTCATCCCCGACATCCTCGCCAGCGCCGGCGGAGTGGTGGTCTCCTACTTCGAGTGGGTGCAGGACCTGCAGGCGCTCTTCTGGGAGGAGCGCGAGGTGACGCGCCGCCTGGAGAAGGTGATGCGCCGTGCCTATGAGCACGTCCGCCGCACCGCCGCCGAGCACGGCGTCACCCTCCGCGACGCCGCCTACCGAGTTGCCGTCGACCGCGTGGCGAGAGCCACCGAGGTCCGCGGCATCTATCCCTGACTCGGGGGGGACTGCGTCCCCCCCGTCTAGTCGCAAGACATCGTGCGCTGGCGCGCCCGATGCCGGCTCCTGCCCCCCCTCGCCGGCACTCGCCGGCGGCGCTCGCTTCGCGATCGCTATTCGGGGCGGCCACACGCCGAGGTACCCCGCGAGCAACGCGAGCGTTGCTCTTGGAAACCTGCACGATCCGTGGAGAGTGCGGCGCAGCGAGGCGCCGCCGGGAAGGTCGTGATGCCCATGCGGGGCGTCAAGCACCCGCCCGTGAAGCCGCTCGGGGGGTCCATTGTGAGCAACGCCGTGCGTTGCTCGTGGTGCCTCTAGCGGAGGCCCCGTCACGAAAAGCGAGCAAAGCGAGCGTCGCCGGCGAGTGCCGGCGTGGAGGGGGGCAGCGCCGGCATCGGGCGCGCCAGCGCACGATGTCTTGCGCTAAACGGGGGGAGGCGTAGCCTCCCCCCGATGAAAACACGGTGAGCCGAAGCCGCCCCGTGATCCACCCCCAAGCCGAGCTATGCCGGTGTCAGAGAACCGCCCACCGGCCGGTAATCGAACCGGTACCCAACACCGGGCACGGCGTGAACGTACGTGGGATGCTCGTTGTTCGGCTCGATCTTCCGACGCAGCCGGTACACGTGCGCGTCGACGCTGCGGGCGTCGAGCTCGGCGCCCTGTCCCCACACCTGCTGGATCATGTCGATGCGGGAGACGACGCGGCCGGGGCGGGTGGCGAGCAGGGCGAGGAGGTTGAACTCGGTGGGTGTCAGGCCCACCGCCTCGCCGTCGCGCAGCACCTCGTGACGCCCGAAGTCGATGACCAGTCCGGGGAACTTGAGCCGGCCGGGACGCACCTGGGCGGCACTGCGACGCTGGCGGCGCAGCTGGGCGCCGATGCGCGCTGCGAGCTCGCGCAGCTCGAAGGGCTTGGTGACATAGTCGTCGGCGCCGATCTCGAGACCGACCACCACGTCGACCACGTCGTGGTTGGCGGAGACCATGAGGATGGGCACCTCGATCCCCGCCGCACGGATGCGGCGGCAGACGTCGAGCCCGGTCAGGCGGGGAAGGTTGAGGTCCAGGACGATGAGGTCGGCGTCCGACTGTTCGGCGAGACGCAGTCCCTCGAAGCCGTCCGTGGCAACCTGGACGGTGAAGCCGTGCTCGCGACCGAGCATGGTCAGCATCGTGCCCATGGTGGGATCGTCGTCGATGACCAGGATCGTGGTCTCGCCGACGGGAGCCTGGTCGGTCGGATCGTGACTCTTGAGGAGGTCCAGGGTTGGGGTGGAGGTGAGGCGGTCCATCGAGGCAAAGTGTGCAAATGGTGCTATCGCAACGCACCACAGGCCCCGGCCACAGGCCGGTTACAGGACGACGCACGAACCGAGACGCTGAATTCGGGGGTGGTCCGAGAGGCGGGGGAGGCCGGCCGGGCCGACTCCACCTACCATGGGCGCGACAGTGCCCAGAGGAGAAGACATGCGCCGTCAGCGGGTCCTCATCACCGGGATCAGCCGCTTCTGGGGCTACGAGCTCGCTCAGCGCCTCGAGGCCGACCCGATGGTCGAGCAGATCGTCGGCATCGACGTCCGGGAGCCCGCGCACGACCTCGCCCGCACCGACTTCATCCGCGCCGACCTCCGCCACAGCCTGGTGGGCAAGCTGGTGCGCGCCCTCGGCATCGACACGGTGGTGCACACCAACCTCATCGTCGACCCGCGGCGTACCAGCGCCCGGGTGGCGCACGAGACCAACGTGATCGGCAGCATGAACCTGCTGGCGGCGTGCAGCGGCGTCGAGAGCCCGGTGCGCAAGCTGCTGGTGAAGTCGAGCACGGCGATCTACGGGAGCGAGCCCGACGACCCCTCGGTCTGGACCGAGGACATGACCCGGCGCACCCCGCCCCAGGACGCCTTCAGCCGCGACATCGTCGAGGTGGAGTCCTACGTCCGCGACTTCGCCCTCCGCCAGCCAGGGGCGACGGTGACCGTGCTGCGGTTCACCAACGTGCTCGGACCGCTGCTGCAGACGCCGTTCCAGGCCTACTTCGGGCTCCCCGCCGTGCCCACCGTGCTCGGCTTCGACCCCCGGCTGCAGTTCCTCCACGAGGACGACGCCGTCGAGGCCCTCTACCGGGCGACGGTCGAGAACCACCCCGGCGCCTACAACGTCTCCGGGCCGGGCGTGGTGATCCTCAGCCAGGCGGCGAGGATCCTCGGCCGCCGCTGCCTCCCCGTCATCCCTCCGGTGGGCGGGAACCTCGCGGCGCTGGCGCTGAAGCGGGTGGGTCTGCTCGACTGGCCGCCCCACCTGGTCCGCCTCATCCAGTACGGACGGGTCGTCGACGTCGCGCGGCTGCGCGAGCGCTTCGGCTGGGAGCCGCGCCGGAGCAGCTGCGAGGTGCTCCACGACTACGCCCGCGGCCTCCGCGTCGACGGCGCCGCCGCGGTGGTGAGCGACGGCGAGTCCGAGGTGCCGGGGCTGGGCCGGCCGCGGCTGCTCGAGGGTGTGCGCCGAGGCTGACACCGGGGCGCGGGGCCTCCCCGTGACGAAACGGTGGCGACCGGTTGGCGCCGCGTGACGGCGGTGTACCGTGGTCGCGATGGCGACCGAAGGGAAGCGGTGGCCGGGCATGCGTGAGCAGCTCGCCGCGGACTACGAAGAGATCGGCGAGCTCGCCCGCGTGATGGCACAGGACCTGCCCTCCCCGTGGCGGCGGAGACGCGCACGGCTGCGCGGGCTGCTGCTCGCGGCGGTCACCCCGCTGCTGGTCGCCGCCTGGTGGCTGGACCGGCGCCTGCTGCCCCACCCCCAGCTGGGCCGCCCGCAGCCGCGCCACCTGCTCTCGCTCGGCGGGGTGGCGCTCATCGCCACCGGGATCGGAATCGTGGTGGTGCCGCTGCTCGGGGTGCACAACCGGGGCACGGCGGACGACAACGCCCTGGCGCAGTGGAACAAGGGCGGCTCGCAGGCGCTGGTGGGCGGCCTCCCCGACACCGCCGACGCCGCCGCGGCGACCACCTGCGGCACCTCCAGCCCGGCCGAGGAGTACGCCCTGGTCAGCTTCCCGAGCCTCGAGCAGTACGGCTACTCCGGGGTCGCCGGCGACGGCGGCTGGGACCTGCTGCTGCAGCGTTCGATGGTCCACTACCACGGCTCCGCGGCCCCCGGTGAGGTGGGCAACGACATCATCGCCTTCCACCGCGAGCCCCACTACCAGAGCATCGACCAGCTCCACGTCGGCGACCCCATCCTGGTCCAGGACCGCAACTGCCGCACCTGGCACTACCAGGTGACCTCGACGGAGGTGCTCGCGCCCGACAGGGTCACCCAGCTTGGGCCCACCGGCGACGCCGAGCTCACCCTGATCACCTGCACACCGTGGTTCCAGGACTACGACCGGATCGTCTGGCGCGCGGTGCTCACCGACAAGCCCACCACCACCCCGGCGACCCCCGCGCCCACCGCCGCCTCGGTGCCCTTCCCGGTGGTCACCGCGACGCCGACGCCGGCGCCCACCCCCAGGCCCTCGCCGACG
>JAQBPI010000038.1 GCA_028287605.1 Chloroflexota bacterium | reverse complement strand
GCCACCACCCAGGCCGTGGCGCTCGCGCCGGCGGCGCCGTCCGCGGTGACCTCGCTCACCGGAACGCTCGGCGGTGCCGTGACCTCGGTCACCGCGGCGCTCGGCGGCGCCACCCCGGCGCCCGCCTGCCAGCCCCTGCTCGGCTGCCTGGGGCGGTAGCGGACCTCGGCCGGAGAATGGGCGAGCGCGGAGGGGCGCCCCTTCCATCCCACCTCTGAATTCGTTAACATTTAGCTCGTCGTTAAGGCAGTCTTAACCACTCTGTCCACGTGTTTTCCAGAGACTCCCGCACACTTTTCCCGTGTCGGGAGGCCGGGGCTCGGGGGGACTCCGGGGTGGCCCGTGCGAAGTTCAACTGGCGGAGGAACGAGCACATGAGCCGGCGTCACCTGACGGCGGACGAGCCCGGCTGCACCTGGGAGTACGGCTGGGACCCCCAGCGCCAGACCTTCTACGCGCAGCTCCTCGCGGGGGAGGAGCCGGTGCAGAGAGAGCTGGCCCACTTCGGCACCCGGATCCGTGAGATCGGCAGCCCCGACCTCCTGATGTACCTGATGGGGATGCGCCTGCCGGCGGAGCGCCTCGCCGTCCTCGAGGCCGACCGGCTCACCGACTCCGACGAGGTCGAGGCTCGCCCGGCGCCCCGTTCCGGGGCCCCGCGTGCTCTGGTCACCGGGCGCCGCGACACGGGGCCGGTGCGCCGGGGCGCACCACGCCTGGGGATGGCCTCGGTCTCGCAACGCTGAACCGCGCCGTCCGCGTCAGATGCCGCTGATGCGTCGAACGTATCGGCAGGAAACGCCGTTCTCCCCTGGACCTTAATCGGGGGTTAGCCTGCCCTACGGGATCCGGTGCGCAGACTGAAGTGAATGGGCACCGAAAGGCCAACCCAGGGGCGGGCAGCAGCGTCCGTGTCACCGAGAGGGGAGATCGTGCAGCTGAGACCGGCGAGCGCCGTCGAGGTGCGCGCGGCCGGAGGGGTGGTCTGGAGACCGACCGCCACCGGCGGCAGCGTGTACGCCGTGGTCCATCGCCCCGCCTACGACGACTGGTCGCTTCCCAAGGGCAAGCTCGCCGCCGGCGAGAGCGAGCTCGAGGGGGCGTTGCGCGAGGTGGAGGAGGAGACCGGCATGAGCTGCCGTGTCGACCGCCCCATCGGCACCACCAGCTACATCGACCGCAAGGGCCGCCCCAAGGTGGTGGTGTACTGGCTGATGCAGGCCACCGACGGCACCTTCGAGCCCAGCGAGGAGGTCGACGAGGTGCGCTGGCTCCCGCTGAGCGACGTCCTCGCGCTGCTCACCTACCCCCGCGACCGCACCCTCCTGGGCGCGCTCGGCGCGGAGAGGCTCGACCTCGCCCGCTAGTCGCACAACTCGCTAGCCGGTGTTGCGCAGCCCGGTGGCGATGCAGTTGACGGTGAGCAGCAGCGCGCGGCGCAGCGCCGGCTCCGGAAGCTCGGCGGCGCGCAGCCGCGCCAGCAGGGCGACCTGCAGCGAGCAGATCGGGTCGAGGTAGGTCTGGCGGACCCCGATGGTCTGCTGCAGCTCGGGATTGCGCTCCAGCAGGTGGCGCTGCCCGGTGAGCCGCAGCACCTCCTCGGTGGTGCGCTCGTACTCGGCCACGATCAGGTTCAGGATGGGGTGCAGCGAGGGGTCGACCAGGGTTCGCGCGTAATGTCCGGCGATGGCCATATCCGCCTTGGCCAGGGTGGTCTCCACGTTGGAGACGAAGGTGCGGAAGAAGTGCCAGGACTCGTACATCTCCTCGATGGTCTCCCAGCGGCCGGCCTCGCGGCCGGCGACCAGGCCGCTGCCCAGCCCGTACCAGCCGGGGATGATGTGCCGCGACTGGTTCCAGCCGAAGACCCAGGGGATGGCGCGCAGGTGGTCGAGGCTGGCGTCGCCGCCGGGGCGGCGCGCGGGGCGCGATCCGATGTTGAGCGCGTCCAGCTCCTCGACCGGTGTCGCGGTGAGGAAGTAGGACATCAGCCCGGGTGATTCCACCAGGGTGCGGTAGCAGCGGAAGGCGCCGTCGGAGACCACGTCCATGGTGGCGTCCCACCGGGCCAGCACCTCCGCCTCGACCCGCGACTCGCGGTGGAGCAGCGATGCCTCGAGCACGGCGGCGATGCCGCGTTCGAGGTTGTAGCGGGCCAGGGCCGGAACCCCGTACTTCTCCGTGATCACCTCCCCCTGCTCGGTGACCTTGATGCGCCCCGCGAGGGTGCCGTACGGCTGGGCGAGGATCGCGTCGTGGGTCGGCCCGCCTCCCCGGCCCACGGTGCCGCCGCGGCCGTGGAACAGCCGCAGCATCACCCCGTGGCGCTCGCAGACGTCGCGGAGCGCGCGCTGGGCGCGGTGGATCTCCCACTGCGAGGTGGTGGTGCCCGCCTCCTTGTTCGAGTCGGAGTAGCCGAGCATCACCTCCTGGACATCGCCGCGCATCGCCACCAGGCGGCGGTAGGCGGGGACCGCGAGCAGCCGGTCGAGGATGTCCCCCGCGTGGCGCAGCTCGGTGATGGTCTCGAGGAGGGGCACGAACCCGAGGCGCGCCACGCCCCGAGGCACGTCGACGAGCCCCGCCTCGCGCGCCAGCACCGCCGCGGCGAGCACGTCCTCGGCGCCGCGGGTCATCGACACGATGAAGTGGTCGATCACCTCGTCGCCGAAACGGTCGAGGGCGGTGCGGATGGCCGTGAAGATCTCCAGCGTGGTCGCCACCGGCTCGTCGAGGACGGTGGTGGGGGCGATCAGCGGCCGCCGGCTTCCCAGCTCGGTGGCGAGCAGGCGGCAGCGCTGGTCCGAGGTCAGCGAGGCGTAGCCGGCGTCGACCTCTCCGACCTGGTCGACGAGGGCCGCCAGCGCCGCGTGCAGCTTGGCGGCGTTCTCGCGCACGTCCATGGTGGCGAGGTGCAGGCCGAAGGTGGCCGCCATGCGGATGGCCAGGGCGACGCTCCCCTCGGCGACCACGGTGGCGCGGTTCTCGCGGAGCGACCGGTCGATCACCTCCAGGTCGGCGAGCAGCGCCTCCCGGTTCCGGTAGCCAGGGCTGACCGGGCGGGCGCGGCGGTCGGCGAGGCGCTCCCGGCTGTCGAGCAGGCGCTGGCGAATGTACGAGCACTTGAGCCGGTAGGGCTCGTGGGCGTTGATGACCCCGAAGCGCTCGTGGACCTGGGGGAGCGCGACCCGCTCCTCGGCGAGGCTGCGGGTCAGCTCCGCGGACACCGAGACCACCCGGGTGGAGCTGCTCAGGTCGCTGATCAGCCCGTCGAGCACGGCCACGAGGTTGGAGATCGCCCGCTGGTGGAGGAGCTGGAGCACGGTGAGCGTCACCTGCGGGGTCACCGCCGGGTTGCCGTCCCGGTCGCCGCCGACCCATGTGCCGAAGCGCAGCGGGCGAGCGGTGGCGGGAAGGTGGAGATCGAGGCGGCCGAACTCCCGGTCCAGCTCCTGCACCACCGCCGGCACCACCGTGGTCGCCAGGGTGTCGAGGTGGTAGATGACCGACGCCGCCTCCTGCAGCGGCCCGGGCCGCTCCTCGCGCAGCTCGTCGGTCTGCCACATCAGGTCGATGATCTCGGCGATGCGGTCGTCCGCCGCCTCCAGGCCGGCGCCGGCGCCGTCCTCGGCCTGGAGCAGGTCGGCGAGCCGGCGCAGCTTGTCCAGCATCGACCGGCGCGAGGCCTCGGTGGGGTGGGCGGTGAACACCGGCCAGACCTCCAGCCGGGAGACCGTCGCCTCCAGCACGTCGCGGGGCACCCCCTCGGCGGCGATCTGGTCGACGGTCCGCGCCAGCCAGCCGCCGTCCCGCGCGCGACGTTCGGCGAGGGCCCTGACCTCGTCCGCCTGCTGGGCGACGTTGGCGAGGTGGAAGTACGTCGAGAACGCCCGCACCAGGCGGATGCCGGTCTCCAGGTCGACCTCGGCGAGCAGGCGATGGAGCTCGCCGGCGCTGGCGCACGAGCAGGAGGCGTGGGGGCTCAGGGCACGGACCCGGTCGACCACCTCGACCAGCTCGGGACCCTCCTGGCGGGTGAGCGACTGTCGGAACAGATCCTCGAGGCGGGCCAGGTGCGCGCCGACCGGCGCGGTGTGGGAGGGGCGGCAGGTGGCGATCAACCCTCCCAGTCTGGTGGCCCGCCGCCCGTTCGCAATCGGGCGCGCTGCACGAATGCGGAGGGGTTCAGGCTCTCCCGGTCAGAACCAGGTCCGCAGGCTGCGGTCGGTCGCTCCCTTCCACGCCGCCGGCCACTGGCGCCGTGCCTCCTCGGCGGCGGCGCGCTCCAGGGCCCAGAGCTGGCCCGCGGCGAACGGCTGGCCCGTGTGCGGGCCCTGCTCGTGCAGCCAGTCGGCGGCGATCACCGCGTCCTGGTGCTCGCCGAGGACGGTCTGGAGGTTGGTCACCGCGGTGGCGAAGCGGCTGGCGCGCGGGCCCATCACCGGGGCCACCGCCTCGGCGGCGTAGCGCACCCGCTTGGCCCGGATCCGCAGCGCGTGCAGCTCCTCGTCGGGGCTGTGGGCGTCGAGCCGCCGGCCGTCGCGCCAGAGCCTCGACCAGGGGATGCCGACCAGGCCGGGGAGCACCTTGCGGGCCGGGCCGTCGGCCTCGGTGGTGAGCATCGGTGCGTGCGCGGCCTCGACGAGGCGGTCGAGGAGCGCGACGTAGCGGGGGTCGTGGAGCGCGGCGAGCAGGCCGTCGCGGGCCCCGGCGACGCCGGCGACGAGCTGGTCGGCGACATGCCGTCCGGCCTCCACGTCGGGGGCGGCGAGGCGGGAGGCGGTGGCGTGGATCCGCTCGGCGAGCACCTCGGCGTCGCGCACCGTCCCCAGCTCGGCGGCCAGCCAGCGCAGCTCCTCGCTCAGCGACGCCGCCCACGCGTCCACGATCAGGGGGGCGAAGGTGCGCAGGTCGGAGCGCAGCCGCCGGGTGGCGACGCGCGCCTGGTGCACGTCCTCGGGCTCGCCGCCGAGCCGGAGCCCGGGGTCGTGGCGGAGCAGCCGGGCCACCGACGCGGCGATGGC